>CAZEQV010000421.1:0-2671 GCA_964514435.1 uncultured Verrucomicrobiota bacterium | reverse complement strand
TCGCCCATCCGGCAACGCCAGACTAACCGACCCTTCATGTCCACACATCGAAAGAACGCATCGGCCGTTGAAGCGGTGTACACCTTGCCATCGGCGATCGAGGGGCCGGTGATGCCGCCACCGGGATGACGCCACAGCCGCTTGCCGGCTCGCGCATCCAAGCAACGAATCTCTGCCGCTGGGGGAATCGTGCCCGCACGCACGCTTAGTGAAATCACCAACCGGTCCCGCCACAACGCCGGCGAAGCGTTCATGCAGCCGGCCCCCTCGACTTGGTACTGCCACAAAACCTTGCCGGTCTTCGCATTCAAACACACCAGCCGCTTGCCGCCCATCGGCACGTACAACTTGCCGGCATGGGCGATGGGCGCGCCCGAATCCGGTGACCCGCCCGTGTGGAATTGCCAAAGCAACCGTCCGTCCTTCTCCGAAAAGGCGTACAGATAATGATCCCACGACCCAAAGAACACCCGCCCGCCGTCAACCGGCGGTTCCGGATGCGCCCCCGCGCCGCTGCGGTGCCGCCAGAGAATCTTACCGGTCGCCGCCTCCAAACAGTTCAGATGGCCATCCACGCCCGGGACGTACACTTTACCGTCATGGATGTTGGCGGACGACCACACCCAACCAAGTGACTGTTTCCACAACGGCCTTCCCGTTCGCGCATCAAGACAATAAAAATCATCTTCACCGCCCTGTTGTCCGACGAAGATGCGCCCGCTGTCGAACGCCGGTGATCCCGACACCGCCGCGCCCAATTCACATCGCCACTTCTCCCTGCCGGTGGCGTCATCCACCGCGAACACAAACCGTGACGGCGCTCCACAAAACACCGTCCCTCGCGCCGCCGTTGGTTTCGACTGATACCACCCACCTGATGCGAGTTCATCCGCAACAACGTCGCCCGCATGGGGCAACAACCCATGCGACCACAACACCGCGCCGTCGCGCTCGTTCACGCACCACAACCGCAAGTCGGACGACACGAACAGCAATCTCCCACCCGCCAGCACCGGATCCGCATACACGGGATGCGTGCCGATTTTCTTCTGCCACTTCATCTCACCATCCGCGCTGACACAGCAAACCGTTCCGTCCATCGCCACCACCAACACCCGCTTGCGAGCAATCAGCGGACGCGCTCGCCCCCAATCCGGCAACTTCACAGTCCAACGCACCTTGCCGGCTTCGAGACAAATCAACTCCTTCGCCGCCGTCGCCACATAGACGCGACGGCCGGCCACGGTTGGCGTCGAGCAAAACCGAAAGGCGCGCGGTTCCGTCTTCACCTTCACCCGCCAGACCAGCCCGCCAGTGCGCCGATTCACAGCGAAGGCGTGCCCGTCGTTCGCTCCAAAATAGACCACGTTGCCAGCCACGGCGGGAGCCATGTTCACCGGACTGCCGGCATGGAACTGCCACGCCACCCGCCGCGGATCGGAGATGCCGAACCCATCCACCGCGCTGGCTCCGGTCAGGTTCAGGCAGAACACTGCGCCCGCTGCCGTGCCAACCAACACCTGCCCCGCGTCCAACACCGGCTCGCTGAACACTTGTCCCACGTGAAAATCCCACAAATGCGCGCCCGTCACCGCGTCGCGGCAGACAATTCGGTTGTGGCCGGCAAACTGCGGCGGTTGTGCTTTGATGATCTGAATGGAATTCGGATAGACTACGACCTCGCTGTTGCCGGCCATTGCGGCATGACCGATCCGATAATCCGCATATCCCGCCGCCACGCGACGCAGCAGCTTGCCGCTCTTGCGGTCCACCCACGTCAACGACCGCGTCCCCCCGTCCAAACTCTGTGCGCCGAGTTCGTTGAGGATGATCGTTTCCCCCGTCACAACCGGCGTGCAGGCTACCGACGGTGTGACGTATGCCTGCGACAGCAGATTGCCCGCTCCGCGCCGAAGACGTTCGACGCCCTGCGGCCAATCCCGCGTTGTCTTCCAGACCAAACGGCCACTGCCGAGATCAAGACAATGCAGATAATCGCGCACGCCCGGCGACGCCACATACACCTGCCCCTCGCAAACCACCGGCCGGCCGTGCCACGCCACACCAACCGGGAACTTCCACGCCACCTGACCGCTTACCGGCCCGGGTTCGCCTGTGCTGGCGCTGTGATGAATGTCGCCGCCGTACAAGGGCCAATCCCGGCCCACGCTGCCCCGTCCTGTTCGAGAATGCGGCGGCCTCACCTCCGGCAGCAAAGGCAGGGATTCCAAGACAGCCGCCAATTCCTTCATGGCGGCGAACACGGCCGGTTTTCCCATGGTCAGCGACGCTTGCAGTTTCTCAATCGCAGGCAGCGCGGGTCCAACATCGGCGCCCCGTCGTTGCAGCAGATAAAACCACGATGACAACAGTCCCATCCGTCGTCCGAAGTGTTTCTCCGTGGTCGGAGACGTGCGGATTTCGCGGCGGATCGCGTCAATTTCCGAATCGCCGCAGGAACCAACATTCACCAGTGAGCGGGAAGACATGAGATTACTTGCTGCCAACCTGTTCCAAGACCGTCACGATGGCGAGGATGCAGATGGCCTGCACGATCACCAGCAAGGCACCGGTCAGTTCGGACCACAACAACACCGCCGCGCCGAGTCCCAGCGTCAAGGTGATCAGATAGATCAACGTCACGGCCCAGCTCTGCGGCAAACCGAGCCTC
>CAZEQV010000420.1:0-2678 GCA_964514435.1 uncultured Verrucomicrobiota bacterium | reverse complement strand
GTCGGGCTTCCCGAGCTCGGAGGCGAGCTTGGCGAGGAATTTGTTCGGCGCGACACCGACGGATCCGGTCAGGCGCGTTTGGTTGCGGATGTCGTCCTTGATCCGGCGCGCGACCTCAATCGCACCGGCGAATGTTTTCACCGAGCCGGTCACGTCCAGAAACGCCTCGTCAATGGAAATGGGCTGCACCAGCGGCGTGTAGTCCTCAAAGATGGCCATCACCTGCCGGGACGCAATCCGGTAGCGTTCGAAGTCGGGCGGCACGAATAGGCCGTGCGGACAAAGCCGGTACGCTGTCCGTGACGGCATGGCCGAACGCACGCCGAATCGGCGCGCCTCGTAGCTGGCGGCGGCGACGACACCGCGCTCGTGCGGGCCGGCGCCAACGATGACCGGTTTGCCCTTCCATTCGGGCCGGTCGCGTTGCTCGACGGAAGCGTAAAACGCATCCATGTCCACATGGAGGATGGCGCGCGTGTTCACGAAACGATGCTATCACGAGATGGTGTCACGTGCGAACACAGCCGGTCGGTTGATGTTTTTCACCGGTGACGTATGGTGGGACGCGAGGTGGGATATGCAGGTACTGCTGATTGAAGACAGTCCCGAAAGCCGGCAGGAGTTGTGCGAAGCATTGGAGCAAGATGGCCACAATGTCACGGCCATCGCGGAGCCGCGAAAAGCGTTTCGGCATCTGGAACAGGGAGCGGGTGAGTTCCACTTGGTGATTGTGGAGGAGGCCATGCTGGGCGGACAAGGCGGGGAGTTCGTGCGGATGACAAAGGAATGGCCCGCGCGACCGCCTGTGATCGTCATCAGCCGGGACGCCAACTGGAGCGGATACGCGGAAGCGTTGGCCAGCGGCGCGGCCGGCTACCTGGCATCGCCGTGCGCGGTTTCTGAACTCCAGTCGGTCATCCGTCAGGCGCGGCCGACGGCGACTACGCCGTGACGCGCTACGGCTCCGAAAACAGGCCGATTACGTTGGTGAACCCGTGGACATAAACGTGTTCGCCCACGCGACCAATCTCGCCATTGCAGAAAAATCCACTGGTGGGCACCGGTCCGAGCATCTCTTTCAACACGCGCACGTCGTGATGTTGTGAACCGTACATTCCTTCACCGCGTCCCAAGCAACTGAACATCAAGGCGCCGGACGGACGTTTGAAGCCCGGCGCGTGGCGCACATTGTCCAGCAACAAACGGATGTCTTCATCCGCCGATATGCCGTCGCGAACTTGAAACTGCACCGTCTGACCGGTGCGCAACAGGTCGCCCACGGCCACGGCGCCGGATTGCGGATCGCTACCGAGGAGGTTGCGGATGAGGAAATCTCCCCGGCCATAGTCCTCCTTGTATTCGTTGATGACCCGGCCGAGAAACAAAGCGGTGCGGGCCAGTTGCTGGTCGCGTTCCGGCAACTGCGGCACCATGTCCCGCAGGACTTGCATGGGCGGACGCCCGGCAATCTCAAAGAGGATGTTCTTGTCCGCCCGCGTGATGATCAACGGTTCGCCAATCGGCCGGCACCCTTGAGAGACGACCGTCTTCAGGCGCACCTTGCCGGACAACGCCACGCCGACGGCGCCGTCGCTGTATTCCTCGTCATCCACCACCAACAGATGTTCGCCCGGCTGGTGGCCGCCGCTGGCCAGTCCGCCGAGGACCGGGCGTCCCGGGTAGGAATCGCCCAACATGGCTGCCAGCGTGGCCGATTGGAGGGAAAACGGATCCGCCAGCAAAACAAAGCAAGGTTCGTCGGCCGGATCCACCTCCAACAGGAACCGCCAATAATCCGGGCTGGTTGCCTCTTCTACTTGTTCCTGCGTCACGCGCAATGGCGTGAGCACGACATCCGGCAAGTGCGCCACAAGCAAGGAGATGGCCGGTGCGTTTTCAATTTCCTGGTCCAACCCGATGATGCCGCCTCCCGTGCAACCGACCAGATGGCGCAGACCCAGTTCACGGCGGAGCGTGCGAGTGAGTTCGACGGATGAACCGGCAAAACTTTGCGAAAAGAACAACAGTCCCAAGTCGCCGCCGGACAAGCCGGTCAGATCACGCGTCTGGTGGATCAGTTGTTCAGCGGCTGATTCCCAGTCGGTGGCGGTGGAGAGGGCAGAGGCGAATTTCATGGTTTGACCGTTGGAGCAGTGGGCATGGAGCGATGGACCGATGCGAATGAGAACAGAAAATTGGTGGAGAGGAATGGATTCGAACCATTGAAGGCATAAGCCAGCAGATTTACAGTCTGCCCCGTTTGGCCACTTCGGTACCTCTCCGCGGACACTTGGCGCGAAGGTTGGAGCGGGCGATGGGAATCGAACCCACCTCACCAGCTTGGAAGGCTGGCGCATTACCACTATGCTACGCCCGCGCTTGGCGCAACCAATCGCGGGCGGAAGCTACACCACGCCTCAAACCACCGTCAAGACTCGATACGACTCCGTCCTTATTTCGGGCGCATCTTGACACGGCCGCCGACCGAAAACTCGGGCACGCTGAAGCGTGGACACCGAACAACCTGCACTGCGCTCTGCCGGGTTTGGTGTACACGCTTCAGCGTGTCCACCCTCCCGCGGCGAAGCCCGGTCCGGTACCGCCGGGACGCGGCGTTACTCTCATCCCGCACTCCAGCGGAGTGCGGCCTTGGTGGAACGGGCTTCAGCCCGTGACCG
>CAZEQV010000419.1:0-2697 GCA_964514435.1 uncultured Verrucomicrobiota bacterium | reverse complement strand
CGTTGAGATTGAGGGCGGAACTGAGGGCGGTAATCGTGCGGGCGCCAATGACCGTGAGCGTATTGGAAACGAGAGCCGAACCAGGTCCGCCGATAGTCAGGTCACCTTCGAGCGAGATGGCGCCGCTGAAAACGATGGGGTTGATGCTATTGCTGAAGAGGAGGGTCGGGGTACCGGTAATTGTGCCGGGACCGCTGAATGTGAAGCGTTGGTCATTCTGATTGGCGATGGTGACGGTGCCACTGCCGTTGACGCGGAATGGATTGCTGTTGGTTGGGGCGACGTTTGCGCCGGTAGTGATGCGACCGCCGCTGAGGTTGAGCGTACCGGTGCCCAACGGTCCCGAGGAGCCGGTGAAGTTAGCGTTAACCACAATCGTGCCCGAAAGCAGCGTGATGCCACCGTTGAATGTGCTGTCGCTGCGGTTGAACTCGACGGTTGGACCGTCAATCGCGATGGTCGGACTGGAACCGCCGGTCACCGCGCCCGCCACGTTGCCGGCGCCGCTGCCGAAGAAGATGTTGGTGGCCGTGCCTCGGATGGTGAGCGTGTAGCCGGCGCCGATGAGAGGTCCCTTGAACGCGGTGCCGCCGGTTTGGTTGATGGTAATGGTGCGACTGTTGGTAATGGTGATACCGCCGTCAAACCAGAGCCGGGCGTTTCCGTTGAAGACAACATCCTGATTGAATTGCGCGCCGCCGCCGCCAAAGGAGATGTTGCGGTTGCTCGCGCAAAAGACATTCACTGTCTGAACATTGGTGGCATGAAACTTGGTGGCAAGGGCGTTGGTGAAAACGAAGCTGCGTTCGCCGGCATTGCCGAGATTGAATTCAGAGCCGGTGAACTCGGTGGCGTAGTCGAATGTGCGCGACGAACCGGTGCTGGTGAGCAATGTGCCACTGTTGAGAATGAGGCGGGTGCCGGCTGCGCCGAAGGCCGAGTTGAGCGAGGTGCGGATTGAGCCACCATCGAGTGTGAAGGTGCTGCCGACGCCGCCGAAGCTGTTCGCATACTCGTTGTTGCCAGAGGTGCTGCCCAGCACGAGCAGTCCGCCGCCGGTCTTCCGGACGTCGGCGCCCGAACCTCCAATGGCGCCATTGAGGGTGTAGGTGACCGAGTTGTTGGTGACCAGTATGCCGCTGGGCGCTGGCGTGCCGCTGACGGTGATCGTGGTATTGGCGCCGGTGTCGTCGAACTGAACGAAGTCACCGTTCGCAAACGTGGTGGAGTCACCGGTCCAGTTGGCGATAGATGTGTCCCAGGTGCTGTTGATGGCGCCTGACCAAATGTTGGTGCCGGCGCGCAGTGGAAGAACACCCAGTATCACAAAAACACAAAAGACTGCGGCAATGGGTTTCATAATGATCTCCTGTTAAGGTTCCTAGGCTCCATCCTGACACCGACGGTCACGTCTGTCTTTGGCGCTTTGCGTCGCGCTTTATGTGGTTTTGCGTTGCCGAAAATAGCTGATAGTATTCGACTGTTTACATGACCAAAACACCGATAGTTGGGGTGATTCTTGACACGACGACTTCTTGGAATCGGGGCGTGCTGTTGGGCATTTCGCGATTCTCCCGCACTGTCGAGCATTGGCATTTGCGTCGTTTGACAACCGCCTCGTTACCAGAGTGGTTGGTTGAGACTAAGGAAACCCCACGAGGCGTTGTCGGACAATTTCATGCGACTTCAACCAGCACCCTGGCAGCCTTGGAGCGAGTGCCGACCATTACGGTATCCAACCGCGCTCCACCCAAGGGAATTCCACTGGTCACATCTGATGATGAGCTAATAGGCCGGCAAGCAGCTGCTCACCTCTTGGAATGCGGATTTCGACGGTTCGGATTTGCCGGGTTCTCGGGGCATCGCTACTCACGGTTGCGTGGAAGAGGCTTTCGCAAGAAGCTGGTCGAAGCCGGGTTCGATTGCGCAGCTATTGGACATGAGGATGGCGGTCAAGACGACTATGCCGCTCTGAAATGTTGGCTGGAATCGCTGACCAAACCCGTGGGAATTTTTGCTTGCAACGATATCCGCGCCACGCACATCAGCGACATCTGCGAAACCCATGACTGGGAAATCCCCGATCAACTGGCGATTGTCGGCGTGGATGATGACGTGGTGCTTTGCGAGTTCGCACCTGTGCCCCTGACCAGCATCGCTCCGAATTTTGAGCAGGTAGGATATGAAGCCGCCGCCCTGTTACGTGATATGCTGCAAGGAAAACCAGCCCCCTTCAAACCGGTCCTCGTTCCACCGCACGGCATTACAGCGCGTCAATCTACGGAAGTCGAAGCCGTGGACGATCCGTTGGTGAGACGCGCTCTGGCCATCATTCGCCAACATGCATGTGACCCCATCCAGATTGCCGACGTTGTGCGGCAAATTCCTCTATCACGCCGTCCGCTGGAGATCCGGTTTCTGAAGGCAACCGGTCGCACACTCCATGACGAAATCCGTCGGGTTCAATTGGAGCGCGCCAAGAAAATGTTGGCGGGGTCAGATATGAAAATCGTGGACATAGCGTTGACCGTGGGGTTTTCCGACCCGACGCGGTTCGCCGGTGAGTTTCGACGTCGCGTTGGCGAATTGCCGTCCGAGTACCGATCCCGCAACCAGGCATAGCGCCGTTGGCTTGCCGGAGTTCTTGAGGTTGCGATAACCTGGTGGCATGAGAAACCATCTGACAAGGCTGACAGT
>CAZEQV010000418.1:0-2722 GCA_964514435.1 uncultured Verrucomicrobiota bacterium | reverse complement strand
GGTTCGTCTATGACGGTTGGAACCTGGCGGTGACGCTGGCCTCTGACCTCAGTCCGTTGGCCTCGTTCACCTGGGGCCTCGATCTCTCCGGCTCACTGCAGGGTGTCGGTGGCGTGGGCGGTTTGCTGTCCGCGACCGTGCATACGGGTCCCAGCGCGGGAACTTATTTCTACGCGTATGACGGCAACGGGAACGTGATGGGGCTAATCAACGCCGCCGACGGGTCGGTCGCTGCGCGCTACGAGTACGGGCCGTTTGGGGAATTGATTCGCGCGACCGGCCCCATGGCCAAGGCCAACCCCTTCCGGTTCTCGACCAAATACCAGGACGATGAAACAGACATCGTCTGGTATCCATACCGACCGTGGCGGGATGGCCGCTTCCTGAGCCGAGACCCGTTGGGTGAGGTTGGATTCGAAGCGGTGGCGCAAGGCAAGACCAAGGCTTCAAATCGCGGGTTGCGCCGTCATGCCGATGCTGGAAACGTATACTGCTTTGTGGACAACAATCCGCTGTCCATAATCGACCCGCTCGGATTGTGCAAAATCGAAATACGTCATGCTGAGCTTGGTTCAGTCTGCGGCCTCAAGTGGTATCATGCCTACGTAGTAGTGACGGATACTAACAATGCTCAAACTTATTTTCGATCAGGTCCTGCTGCCGAGGGACGGTCAAGTGGCGGAGGAAGTTCAGCCACTGGCGGTTCATCCACCCAAAAGTGCTGCTGCAATTCGAGTAGGAGTCAATCGAGCGGCTCGAGCAATTGCTCGAGCCCGGGGTGTAGTCCGGCTGGCCCCGGTGGGAATACTGGCCCCTGGGGAAAAATAGAGGGTGACTCCGGCCCCTACGTCGCGGGAACGATCGATTGGGATCCAAACCCCTCGCCAACGGTCGTTGTTCTCGACGACGGTCAGCCATGCGCCGATTACATTAAAAAGCTTCAAGCCGCGCTTGATGCTATTGACAATGCAAACGTTCCCTACAATCCATTCACTGACAATAGCAACGCGACTGCTTATTCTATCATTGAGCAGGCTGGGTTTGCGCGTCCCACGCCGCCTGTCTGGGCACCTGGCGCTTGCAGGAAATTGCCATGAAGCGCATAAAAGAGTTGCTATGGGTGCTTTGGATCTCGCTGCTTGTATCTCTGTCGTCAAGCTGTATGGGGCAAGATGAGGTCACAAAGTTACGGGAAGCGGTTCTCAAGAAGCTCCCAATTGGGACTACGTCCGAACAGGTTAGGCGCGTGCTTACCGAGGAAAAATGTGAATACAGTTGGGTTGAGAAAGACCACGCCTTCTACGCCGTCCGTCGGAATGTAAAGGCAGGTGCGCTCGTAAAAGAGAGCATATCCTTTATCATCTACCTTGACGAAAACCAGCGCGTCAAAGAAGTAAAAACGAAACCGGTTCACACTGGGCCGTGAGACACCTAACACAGAGTGTGCCAGGCCCCACCCGCCGCCAAGACTCTTTCATGAGACACGCATACGGCCCCGGTGAAGTTATTCACCGGTCCCCGCGAGGTTTCTGGTTTATGCAGTTGTCAAAATACCCGGGCCAGCGTCTGGGCGGTATCTGGGTGACGATATAAGACGATGGGACGGTTGATAAGGGTTATGTCTTCTGAATCCCACCAATTCGAGTATGCCTTTGATGACACTTGCCCCGTGAGATATGGCGCCGAGGTTCCTGTGCTTTGCGCTCCCGGCTGGCCGGCGCACCTGACGGGGGCACCATGGGTGTTGGTTTCATCTCACGGGGTAGAGAACCGCACCGGCACGAAGGCCGGAGGCGATGAGAATGGCGTAGGCCTCCGGTCCGCGTCCTACAGCGCCAACCTCCTCAACCAATACACCAGCCGCGACGTGCCGGGCGCGGTGGACGTGATGGGCATTGCTTTTGCGACGAACACCGTGACGGTCAACGGCCAGGGGGTGTATCGCAAGGGCGAATACTTCCGGAAGGAATTGAGCGTGAACAACGCCTCGGCCCCGGTCTGGCAGCAATTACGACGTTGGCTTAGACCCAGCGGGCAACATCGTAATCATCGACAAGAAGACGGGCGCAGTGATCCCAACCGGAACAAAGCCCTCAGATTGGCTGCCGTAGCATGATTACGAAACTGCGAATCGCTCTCGTTGTCGTCGGCGCAGCCTTCAATCCCGAAAGCCTCCCGAAAGTTGCCGCGTGGGAGCTAGCTTCATCGAACAAGCCCGGAGACCTTGGCAGCGTCGGAAGATACAGAGCGAAGCCGCTTCCCTACGGTTCGGCAACGCTGACTCCAATCAAGTCTTCGGTCGTTGACTTTGACGAGGCAGAGGTGTGCCAGTTCTTGGCAGAAGTTCCGCGCAATCTGGAAGCAATCCGAAACGCTGGCGGGGAGGACATCCACTTGGACATAGCGATCACATATCGAGACCAGTGCAACTTTGAAATCAGCCCAGCAGCACTTTCGCTGCTCGCACCATTGAACTTGCCCGTCAGTGTCTCTTGTCTTTCGGAGTAAGCCAACCGGCTGTCCCGCACAAATGGTGTAAGGAATCTAGCGGCGCTCAGGCCGCGCCGGAGTGAGTCGGCCACCCGCCCCTGCCGCACAGCCCTGGACGCTCCGGGCCTGCGGGGCTGGATGGTGTTGAACAAGTGGTGTGGATTTGATAGATTTTGGTGACGAACATGAAACGGTTGATTGACCAACCGAGTCTGGGCCGTGACGCCCGCCG
>CAZEQV010000417.1:0-2723 GCA_964514435.1 uncultured Verrucomicrobiota bacterium | reverse complement strand
CAACGGGGCCGGCACCTTATTCTTGCTCAACCAGATCACGAATCTGACCAGCACCTTGACCTTCAGCGGGACGGGAGCCGGCACGATTACATATTCCGGGGCGATTTTTGGGAATGGACCGCTGGTGTTCAACCAGACCGGCAATATTGTGATCACTGCCAATAACACCGGCTATACCGGCAGTTCCCTGACCATTAACACCGGCCAACTGCGTCTCGAGACCGCATCCAACGCGGCGGTCCAGCCCATTGGCGGCAGCCCGACGATTCACCTGAATGGCGGAACACTTGCGCTCCGCAACACGACTTCTAGTGGCGGGACTGCCACGTTCGGCGCCGGACTGGGTTACGACATCACGGTCGGGGCGGATGCGGGCGTGCAATACGGTAGCAATGGGGGTAGTACAGATCTCATCCGCATGGGCGGGTTTACCATCACCAATGCGACGCTGCGTTTTACGAACATCGGTAACAGCAGCCGCGGTCAACTCCAAGTCCGCGGCACCAATACGCTCTACGGCAATCCCACTTTCTTAATAGCCAACGACAGCGTTGGCACGACGCTGCCGGGCAGTGTGACACTTAGCGGAGTTATCACGCAAGGCGTCGCCTCGACCGGGTTCACCAAGAGTGGCGGAGGAAGTTTGGCGATTCTCTCCGGCAACAATCCGTTGAGCGGGACGGCATGGGTGACGGGCGGGACGCTGATCCTGTCCAACATCAACCCGATAGGCTCGGCAATCCTCAGTTACAGCAACGGCGCAGCGCTGAGATTGCTCTCGGCCAACGCGTACACGAATGTTAGTGAGTTGACGGTAAGCACGACCGGGCTGGGCAATCTCACTTTGAGTGCCTCCAATTCTTGGGCTGGCGGACTTGTGTTTGCGTCCGGCACGATCACCGTCACCGCCACCAACGGCTACAGCGGGTCGAGCAGTTTCACCGTGCCCACGACTGGCACGCTTATCACCAGCGTCAATGGCGGCCAGCCGTTCGGGACGGGGCACATCAGCGTTGCCGGCACGTTGACCGTCGGTGGTGCTGGCAATTTCATCGAGGTCACCAACTTCACGCTCCTGCCCGGCAGCACGCTGAACCTGCCGTCGGTCAGCTCTCTGGCGGATCGTTGGGAAGACAACCGTACGCTGTTCCTGTCCAACTCCACATTGCGTGTGGAAGGCACCGGGACAGGAACCGGCCCGCGCGAGGTCATTGGCGACGTGTCATTCGCTGGCGGTTCATTCGTGCACATGACCAAGGGCACGGGGACGGGTAACCGCAATCAACTCAACGTCAACAGCAACTTGGTGCGAGTGGGCCGGGCGACCTTGGTGTTGTCCACTACCAATGCAGATTTAAGCACCAACGCCACCGCGTCTGTCAACGCCAATGTGCTGCAACTGGCCGCGCTCAACGCCGGCGGCACGGAGTTGGCCAACACCAACGGGATGTTGATGCTCAACGGCGTGCAGGCCCCGTATGTCGTGTATGGAACCCTGAACGATTTCGTCCGCTACATCGCCGACCCGGCTGGGGGCACCGGCTTGGTGAGTGTGGTGTACAGTGGCACGTTGGCGACTTCGACGCCCACCAACATGATCAACTCCGGAAGCGTCGCGGTTAGTGCGGATACCTCTGTCTGGGCGCTCAAAGCCGGACGCCTGACCGGCTTCAATGTGACGATCACCAATCATAGCGGCGGCCTGATTCTTGCCGGCAGCGATCGAGTCGAACCCAATCTCTACTTCGGCAATGCCGAGGCCGTCATCTTCGGGGGCAGTATCTTGGCCGGTCACGTATCCGGCAACAATGGCCTGACGAAGTTTAGCCCGGGCACACTGGTCCTGAGTAATGCAGCCAACGACATCCACGGTCCGGTGACCATCAACCAGGGCGCGATCCAACTGGGAGCCGGCAACGGTTTTGGCAACACCAACCTTGTGTACATCGAGCCGTTCGGCACATTGAGCCTGTTGACCAACCGCACGGGGCAGGGCGGGGTCGTCATTGGCGGCCTGAGCGGATCGGGTACGGTGACACTTGGCGGGGTAAATCGGTTCCGCACATTGACGCTGGAACAGAACGGGACCAACACATTCGCCGGCGTGATTGAAAATGGGATCAGCATTGTGAAGAACGGGTCCGGCACGCAAATTCTTACCGGCAACAACACCTTGACCGGCACGACCACCATCAATGGCGGCTTGCTCCAGATAGACGGAACATTTGCCAGCAGTGCGACTGATGTGAATATCGGTGGCACACTCAGTGGATCGGGCACGCTGACCGGTAATGTCACCGTCAACGATGGCGGCACGCTCTCGCCCGGCAGCAGCCCCGGCATCCTCAACACGGGTAACTTGTTGTTAAACTCCAACGCCTACTTCCATGTGGAACTGAACGGACTCACAGCCGGCACGGAGCACGACCAGGTCAAAGTGACCGGCACGGTGGGACTGGACTTGGCGAATCTGGTGGTGACGCTTGGGTTCACGCCCGCGATGGATGACGAGTTTGTGATCATACTCAATGACGGCTTCGATCCTGTGAGCGGGGAGTTCTTCGGTCTGCCGGACGGCGCGCCGTTCTTGGTGGGGACAACGGTATTCACCGTGGACTACTACGGCGGCGACGGCAACGACGTGGTTTTGACGGTGATCCCCGAGCCGGGTGCGTTGACGTTGGTGCTGGTTGGCCTGGCCGGTGCCGCGCTCATCATGCGCC
>CAZEQV010000416.1:0-2737 GCA_964514435.1 uncultured Verrucomicrobiota bacterium | reverse complement strand
TTGAAGAACATCGAGCAGGTCCAGCCCGGCGATTGGGTTCTCTCCCGCTGTGCGGAGACGGGCGAGCAAGGCTTCAAGCCGGTGGCGGCGATGTTCGTGACGCACCCGGCGCGGTTGTATCACTTGACGATCCGGGCGGGACGAGGGCAGGATGGCGGCGCTGGTTCGCTTGGGCGCAGCAGTGAGCGCGGGTCGTCGGAAGACGATGAGGGTGAGTTCACGCTGGTCTGCACGGGCGAGCATCCGTTCTTTGTCAGGGCACGGGGTGGGTTTGTGGCGGCGGAAGAGCTCCGGGTGGGGGATCGGCTGTGGCTGGCTGACGGCGCGGGAGCGTGGCTGGTCGGCGTCGCCCAGGAGGAGGCACCGGCGGGCGAACACTTCACCACCTACAACTTCGAGGTGGCCGAGTGGCACACCTACTTCGCTGGCGAGCGCGGGGTGTGGGTGCATAACTTGGCGGATCGGGCCTGCGAGCGGCTGATTGCCATCTGGAAGAAGTTCCAAGGGCCGCCGTGGAACCTCAAGCCTATCGCGGCGATTGAACGAACGCTGAATCGCGTGGCGCCCAATGCGCAAGGGGCGAAGGTGGTGCAAGCGCTGGATCCAGTCACGAAAGAGGCCTTTCGACTGGCCCGGGAAGCGCCGGGCACTGGTTACAAGGAGTTGGTGCCCGACTACAACGGCTGGAAGCAACTGCTGGCCGGGCGCATGGGACCGGCGCAACTGCCGGACGGGCGTTGGTTGCCGGGAGCATCCACGCTCCACGTCAATCACGGGGCGACGGACGCGATCATGGAGGTATTTGGCGTTGACTTGTCACTACGCAACCGCTGTCCTGCATTCCCATTGTGTTGGGACCGGCATTCCCTGGCCAATGCCCGGCCGGAGGCGTTTCATTCGGTGTTGCGGCGGAAGGCGAGTTCGCACAGCACTTGGCCAAGGGACATCAGGGGTTTGAACAGAGATCAGGCCGAACAACTACTCCGCGAAACTTATGCCGAGATGAAATGGTTGGACGGAACACCGATGGACGACGTAGCCGAGGTAGTCGTTCGCTGGCTCAAAGAGCCACAATGAGCAACCACTTGAAGACTTACGTCCTTGTAGAGGCAAGTTTTGATATCTGGGAGAAGTTGCCTGGCCCCATTCGGCAGGCACTGATCGAAGTATATCCAGACGGCCACGAACCGGGTTCGCGCAATTTCTATGCTTTCTTACCCACTAACGATCCGCGTGTGGCTCGAATCTTGAGCGTTCTGAACAAGGCGGGTTTGGAGCCATGGCGCGAAATCCATCCCAAGAGGCCCAACGAATTCACTTTTGGCAAGATACGGAAGTACGACCATGCTGAATTCGAGAGCCTCAGGCTACTCCAGCCGCTGGGCCGACCAAAGACACAGGACTCGTACATCTGGCCGGCCAAGGACGGCACCCTGCAAGTCAAGAGCCGCTACTTCAAGCTCAGGGGCTTGCTGGACATGGGCGATCTTCACTCTCTTCTCGTTTCGCAAGACATCCGGTTGGCTCTGGAACAGGAAGGCTTCACAGGGATGGTATTTCGGCCCGTTGTCCCGCAAGAGGGAGGCGCAGTTGTCCCGTTGGACAATCTCTGGGAACTGAGGACAGAGCACCGACTGCCTCCGCTCTCCGATTACTGCACGTTCTATGACCGCCTAGGCAGCGCCATGAAAGGATCATCCGAGGTCGCCTATCAGTATTTTGAGGATTTCTGGGGACCACAGGAACTGCACTACACGGCCAAGTCGCTTGAAGCCTGGTCCTGGCCCGATTTCGCCCTAACGCACGAACTTTTCTGGTTCAGCGAAAAGCGGCATCGGCGTCTCCTCGTGACCAGCCAGCGCTTCTTTCAATTCTGCAAAGCCCACAAGCTCAAAATGGAGTGGGTGCCAGTCCAAATTGACCCGGAGTAGCTTGCGCGCTGGTTCCTCTTGTCCCAATGCAGACCTGCGGCATGGTAAAGACAAGGCGATCTCCAGCGGAAACTAGGTGTTGGAGACGCACCACACCGTGCCGGAGCGGGTGCTGGAAGCGTGGGGCGTGCCGAAGGATTCCTGTCCGGCATGGTTACTCACCTTCCATGACCACCGCGGCCATGGGCTGGATTTTCATGGGGTGATTGACGGGCCGTTGGGCAGGGGACCGTATCGGCTGACACATGTTCGCCAATCGCTCTATAGGTCCTACATGAATGCTGGGAGAAGAGATGTTGCGGAAGCAGTCGTGACTTACCTTGATGATTTGTTGGCCAAGTACCCAAATATCCCACAATGAGAACGTTGGCGCTTATTGCCGTGGACGAATGGAACTGCGCCTCCTCGGACCAGTTCCAACGGTTGGCTGCAATCTGGCCGGAGGGCGTGAAGAACAAATGCTTCCAAGCAAGAGTCCCCTACAAAGCAGAAGCCTACCACGCGGTCACTCGCTTCTTGGAGGAAGAGTGTTTCCGGCTTTGGAACTCCAAGGAAATGATGGCCAAAGGGGAATACTGGCTCATCCTCGACCGCGAATACTGCCGCACCGACTACGAGCAAAGCGAACTGCTGGTTCCGTCTCCCCACGCCCGCGCCGACTTGGCGGATCGTAATCTGGAACTGGCGGACGGACTCCTCCATCTGGAGCCCCATAACCTGCGCCGCAAATGGGCCATCGCCGACGCCTGCTGGTGGTGGGTGGTGGTGCGCAAGCACGTGCGGGACGCCCTGCAAGCCAGCGGCCT
>CAZEQV010000415.1:2028-2742 GCA_964514435.1 uncultured Verrucomicrobiota bacterium | reverse complement strand
ACAACGATGCGGTCATGGCCCTCGTCATAGAACGCCGTGCAGTCCAGCTTGACGATCTTCGCGAAGCTCTGGCTGACGCCAAACTCGTAATGATCCACTGTTTCGGCCGTCAGGCTTTCCCAGTCGTTCTCGCCCGGCATGAACATATCGCTGAGTGTTCGGTTGAAAATACCGGGAAAGTTCACTCCGCGGGCGTAGTTGGCGTGGATCTCGGTGTCTTTCACATGCAGCAGCAGGCCCCCTTGGGGCGCGGTTTCATCGCGGAACTGGTCGTGCAGCATGCAGCGAAGGCCGGCTGAAGGCGTGAGGTAAACGTCCTCGGCGATGTCAAAGCGATGACTGATGGCGAAATGGGGTGACACGATTTGGAAGGTGTCCCGGTCGAACTCCCTGGCAGGATGGGGCTGGGTGATGAAGTTCGCCCTGCCGCTGAGGTAGTCGAGATCGCAACCAACCAGAATCTCGCCGCCTTCCCACAGATGGAACGTTTCGCGTCCTTTGATGCCGTAGTTGTCGTATCGGGTCAGCGTGTCGTCAATGTTCATTCGTCGGGCCGTGTTGAACTGCTCGGTCCAGTCCAAGGCGCCGTTGTCCCAATACAGCTTCACATAGCCCTCTGCGACGTCGTAGGCGTGGGCCAGCGTGGCGACGGTGAAGTAATCTTCGATCTCAAAGCGCCCATTTCGAAACACTTGGTTGGGCGACACCAAGTCG
>CAZEQV010000415.1:0-2018 GCA_964514435.1 uncultured Verrucomicrobiota bacterium | reverse complement strand
GGTGTACGCCACTCCGGCGGATCAGATGGAGATCGCCCAGCAGATCGAGGGCAAGCTGGAGTTGTCGTCGCTGAAGACGGCCACCCTGGGAGTGGGGGATCGCGATCCTTCGGAAGTACGAACGGCCCTGGAGAAAATGTTGGGCGACACCAAGTCGGGGTCTGGTCCGGGGTCAAGAGCGCTGCTGAGATCCCCCTCAAACAACAGGCGGGCGCTCCAATTTTCATTGATGGCGAAACCGACCTGTCCGAAGTAGTCCTGCACTTCACCATCGGAGTAATCACGATGGCCGTCCGACGCGCGGTAGCTCTGCACCACGTAGTAATCCAGCGCACCGGACTTGCCGCCGTGCTCGGCCACCTCGATCCACGTGTCAAACGAGCCGTAGGCAAACTCCAGGCTTGTTGCGTAGCCGTCGGTCCTCTGCTGCTTGGGAATGAGGTTGATGGCGCCATACGTCATGTTCCCGAACAGCACCGGCTGCGCGCCCTTGTAAACGTCAACCCGCTCCGCAATATCCACGCTGATGGTGTCCATCAGCGGATGCGTCCAGACGCTGACATACTTGGGGACGCCGTCCACGAAAATCCCGATTTCCGCCCCGGGCCGCGAACTGCCGTGGCCGCGGATGAACACCGCGCCTCCCTCGCCGCCGCCGAAACTCCCGATCGGATTATGGCGTGAAATCACAACGCCCGGCGTCATGCGCAACGCCGAGGGGAGGTCTTGCGCGTTCAGGTCATCCATCTGCTGCTGTGTCACGGAGGTCACCTGCCCGGCGACAGGTTCGACACGGTTGGATTCAATGATGGGCGTTCCCACAACCACCACTTCCGGCATCTGGCCGCCAGCGGGTGGCGCAGCGGGCGCCTGGGCATGGACAACCGGGACGGAGTTAAGGACGGCAGCGGGGCATGCGAGCAGTAGCAGTCTCAGGATGGCGTTCATTGGGGTGATGTTATGAATGAAATAAGTCGTAGCATTGAGTGTTACGGATGTATCTAATAATAACACCAAGCGTCAACCATTTTTTCATGCCATGGTGACAAGACACGGAGTCGAGATGGGGATTGGCGCTGCTTGGCGCCGTCAACACTCGCTGTGTGGACGGGGAATCGCCGGGCCTTGTCGCCGGCCGCCTCGCGGCGCCGGGCAGCTTGCAGACCCGCCCGGACCGAGCCGGGGTGCTGTCTAATACGGCAGGTCTTTGCCCGTGGTCGTAACGGTCAGCTTGCCGTGCTTGACACCTTTGGCGGCGATGAGACGGTCAGCGGCTTGTTTGATGGCCCGGCCTTTGCCGCGGACGACAAGGACTTCCAGACAGTTGTGGTGATCCAGATGGACGTGGAGGGTCGAAATAATGTGCTGCCGGAAATCGTGCTGGATGTCTGTCAGCAAGTCCTGAAGATGGGGCTTGTGATGGTCGTAAACGAGCGTGATCGTGCCGGCAATCTCGCACTTGGCGCGTTGCTGTTGGTGCTCGACCAGATGGGCGCGGATCATGTCGGCCACGGCCAGCGAGCGATTGGTGTAGCCCTTCTCCCGCGTCATGGTGTCCAGTTGCCGCAGGAGTGAGTGAGGCAGGGAGATGCTGAAGCGAGTTACCGTATCGGTGTTCATGGTGTGACGAGTTCGAGCACAGATGATACGAAGTCGGCGTCGCCGGCAAGCATTTTTCGGGCAGGACTACCTCTCTGCGGAAAGGGCGCGCGACATCGTAGTGGGTTCCAGATGGCGTGGGCGGCCCGGAAGCCTTCGAAGCGGCCGAGGCATTGGCAAGGATGCAAGGCAATACTGGCATTGGCGCCCCGCGCCCACCAGCAATTCCATCTCGCCTGCATGGGAATCCCCGTGCCGTCAAAGCTGAGGTGGCACTTGGCATTGGGCGGGTCGGTCGGCATTGCCGCCACAGGCGATTGGTTCTCCCGCACCGCGATCACCTCTCGCGCCAGCCATTGCTCGCTGGCCCGGCCGCTTGTGCGCCCTGTCAAGCTTGGGGCGTTGACACTTTTCAAGGG
>CAZEQV010000414.1:0-2750 GCA_964514435.1 uncultured Verrucomicrobiota bacterium | reverse complement strand
ACCGGGTGTTGCTGTTCTGGCATTTCATGGCCAACAAATTTCTCACCTTGCTCTCCAACATGGTTTGCAACCTCAATCTCTCCGACATGGAAACGGGTTACAAGGTGTGGAAGAGCAAATGCGTGAAAGATCTTCCGCTCAATGCCGAGCGCTTTGGTATCGAACCGGAACTCACCGCCAAACTGGCCCGCCGACGTTACCGGTTTTACGAAACCCCGATCAGTTATTCAGGCCGTGACTACACGGAGGGCAAGAAGATCGGCTGGAAAGATGGCGTGGCGGCGCTCTGGTTTATCTTCCGTTACCGGTTCTTCGATTGATCTGTTCCATCGCCCAGTGGGCGTGCTCGCGCACCAACGGTTCCGGATCGTCCAACGCTTTTTGCAGAGCCGGCAGGTTCGACGCATCGCCGGTGTTTCCCAGCACCACACAAACGTTGCGGAGCCAACCGCGTCGTTTGAGCCGCAACACGGGCGTACCGGCAAAGAATGCGCGAAATGTTTGCTCATCCCACGCCAACATGACCGGCAACGGCGGAAGATCGCGGCGGCAAAATGCCCACTCCGCCGACGCTCGGGCAAAACGATTCCACGGACAAACCTCCAGACAATCATCGCACCCGAACAATCGTCCGCCCATCAGCGTTCGCAGCTCTTCCGGTATCGAACCTTTCAGTTCGATGGTCAGGTAGCTGATGCACAACTGCGCATCGAGCCGGTAAGGAGCGACAATGGCGCGGGTGGGGCAGGCAGTGATGCAGCGCTGGCAGGTGCCGCAGTATTCGCGTTCGGGCGCATCCGCCGGCAACTCCAGCGTGGTGAGAATCGAGCCGAGAAACAGCCAGTTGCCGCGTTGCCGGTTGATCAAGTTGGTGTGTTTGCCAATGAACCCGATGCCGGCGCGTTGGGCGAGGTCGCGCTCCAGAATAGGGCCGGTATCCACGTAGCATTTGGTGAGCGCACCGGGCACGGCGGACTCGATATGGCCGGCCAGCTTGCGCAGGCGGTCGCCAAGGATGTCATGGTAATCGCCTGTGCCCCAAGCATACCGGGCCATGCGGTCGGAACGCTGCATGTCGGGGTGGCCGGTAAAGTAGTTGAGTCCGGCCACGATGATCGCGCGCGCGCCGGCAAGGTTGCTGGCGGGATCGGCGCGACGGTCGGTGTGGCGGCTCAGATACGACATTACACCATGATGGCCGGCTTCCAACCACGAAAGAAACTCTTGGACGTGGGGCGGAGGGCTGGCGGTGGTGATGCCGACCACATCGAACCCGAGTTGAAGGGCGCGCGCCTTGATGTCAGCAGCCAGCGCCGGGTTCGGCGAGGCGGAGCCGGTACTGTCGGATGATTTCATCGGCTTGGTCGGCGACAGAAAGGGTGGACGTGTCTATGCACGGTTGGATGGCGCGATACAAGTGGGCGCGTTGGCTGAGGAGCGATTCGATGCGGGCGAGGCGGTCATCGGATTCGAGAAGGGGACGAAGCCGGTTGGATTTTGTGCGCTCGAATGCCACAGATGGTTCGACCCAAAGTGAGATGACGATACCGGTGGCGGAGAGATCGCGGAGGTTGTCGGGGTTGAGGACGATGCCGCCGCCGGTGGCGATGACCAAATTCTGGTCGGCGGCCAGCGAGATTACAACGGCGCGTTCGATGGATCGGAAATGAGATTCGCCGTCTTGGGCAAAGATCTCATGGATGGGCTTGCCGGCGCGTTCCTCAATGAGCGCATCGGTGTCCACGAACCGCATCGCCAGTTTCTTGGCGACGAGCTTGCCGGCGCTGGTTTTGCCGCTGCCCATGAATCCGATCAGCACGATGTTTTTCATGCGGCGGCCACTGTAGCAGAAGCGTCAACCGTGACAACGCCGGGCAGGGCGGCGTGGACTCAGACAGGCTGGACGTTTTGGGCTTTGGCGCCCTTGGTGTCTTCCACCAACTCGAACTCGACTTGCTGGCCTTCGTTCAAGGTCCGGAACCCGTCGCCTTTGATGGACGAGAAATGCACGAACACATCCGGCCCTGACTCCTGCTGGATGAATCCGTAGCCTTTCTTTTCATTGAACCATTTGACGATACCGCGTGCCATGGTTGCTCACCTCCCCCGTGGGTTGTTGGTTGTGTTTCATTGCCACAGGAAAACAAAAACCGTGTCGGGACAAATCCCCGCCACGGTTCTTACGAACTGCATCCATTTCTCTTCAAACGCTGCGACGCTTTCAATCAGTAATGACTCCGTCGAACGATGTGGTTTGTATCAGACAACCCCCGAAAAAGTCAAGCCCGGCATGCCTTCTGAATCAGTACGGGTTCTTCACAGCCGCCGAAGAAACGCACCGGGATCATTCAAAAAATCCTTCATCAACCGGACATGCTCCACATCGTCAAACCCGACCGGCCCCACTCTACCACCGTTGAACGACAAGATCGTCGCGCCCTCCAGCGCCATCAAAGTCGGCGAATGCGTGGCAACAAGGAACTGGGCGTCTTGCTCCACCATTTCTTTGATCAATGACAACAACGACAACTGACGCTGCGGCGAAAGCGGCGCTTCCGGTTCGTCCATCAAGTGCAGCCCACCTGGCACAAACCGCTCCTGCATCAAGTGGAGGAACGCTTCGCCGTGTGAGCGGGCATCAGCATCCGAACCATACCGGCCTCGCAATGCCTCGCGCTGGCCGGTCACCGATCCCTTGGCGATCATTCGTCCGTAACCAGTCAACGTCGCGTCAATCTCGGCTGCTTGCT
>CAZEQV010000413.1:0-2766 GCA_964514435.1 uncultured Verrucomicrobiota bacterium | reverse complement strand
TGGGCGCGCCGGTGACAACGGATGTGGTGGTTAAATAGAGTGCAACACGGGAAAACAGAACAATGAAGACGGCTGTCGCGTTGATGATCATTTGCCTGGGTTTGGGTGGCACGTTTTGCAGTGGCAAGGATGTGACCACAAATGGAGTGAAGCTGATGTCGGGGGTCGGGGTTGCCGGAGACGGGTTTGGCAGCGCGCTGAGCCTGAGCAGCAATCGTTTGGCGGTTGCTGACTTTGATCGGGTTTTTCTTTTCGACAAGGAGGGTGGAAGTTGGATCGTGAAGAGCCAATTGCAGCGGCCCGATCTGAATTCCCCATTTTCCGTGGCACTTGGCGGAGACACGCTGGCGATCGGGTCGTTGGGCGATGAAGTGAATGTGTTTGCTCGGACCGGCACGAACTGGCTGTTGGAGGCGAACATAGCCAATCCCGACCCGGATTATGGTTATTGGTTCGGGGCAAGCATGGCGCTTGGTGGCGACACCTTGGTGATCACCGATCCGTGGGGGGAAATCTTCGACCCAGTGGATGACACCAAGTCTTACAAGGGCGTCGGCTTTGTGTTTGAGCGCACCGGCGGATTGTGGTCGCCATCCGCGACACTGACCGCGGATACGTTCAGCTACGGGAGCGGTCGGAGTTGCGTGGCGGCCATCTACAGGGATTTTCTCGTTCTCGGTTACGGGACTGCTGATGGCGAGTCGGTGGCCGGTAACGACACGATGGAGGGTTACGGCGCGGCTTACTTCTATGCGCGAAACGGCGGGACTTGGTCCAGAATCCAAAAATTGGTGGCACCCCAACGACAATTGAGCAGTGGCTTCGGCGGGGCCGTGGGCATCCACAGCAACTTGCTTGTCGTGGGAGCCGCCGGGATGCATGTCAACGGGGTCACAAACGCGGGCGCGGCCTACGTGTACAAGACCGATGGCACGGCATGGTTGTACGATGCCATGTTGACCGCTTCCACCAAGGTCGAGAACGGCGCTTTTGGTAATTCAGTAGCCGTGTGGGGCGACAGGATCGCGGTCGGCTCGATGGGAGTGGCAACGAACAGCGGCGCGGTATATGTCTTCAAGCAAGGCACCAACACTTGGATCCAGGAGGCGATTCTCTTTGCCAATACACCTGCCAAGAACACCTTCTTCGGTTTCGTTGTGGCCATGAGCGAAGCCGAGATTATCGCCGGGACCAGCTCGGATTCAAGTAGCCTGGGGGCTGCTTATGTGTTCCCCCTGACCGGGTGCGAGCTGCCAATTCTCCGCTTGAGTCAGGGCGATTCGCGGTGGGGCACGAACACATACGATTCGATTGCCAAGGACATCGAAGAAAAGGGCTGCGCCATGACCTCGCTGTGCATGGCGCTCAAACACGCCGGTATCACCAACCTGACTTTGAATGGCAGTACCGTGACAAACACTCCCGGAACATTGAATGACTTCATGTTCGCCAACAGTTGTTTTACTTCGCGTGGAAATACGCTCTGGGCCAGCACGGTCACGGCCGCCTCCAACAGGCGATTGATCTGGAACTCCGTGGTGTTCAGTTCGCTCACAAGCTCAAATGAGGCGCGGGACTACCTCAACAGCGTCGTATGTGGCACCGGTACCCCGGTTGTGGTTGGTGTGAAACTCAACAGTGATGGCAATCCCGGTCACTACGTCCTCGTCACCGGCAAGGACGGTGAGGATTTTCTCATTGCCAACCCAGGCAGTTCTGTCACGAATCGGCTGAGCCAATATCAATACCGGTACGAAACCCGTGGGCACATCTCGAAAGTTGTCGCGACCGCTCCCGCGATTCCACAGGGAAAGGCGGCCCTAGACGTTGAGCTTGCCGGGCCCCAGGGTGCACTCTTTGTAGTCGGATGCGATGGAGTGAACCTGCTGGTCACGGATCCGCTTGGCCGCCGTGCCGGCGTTGAACTCGGCGGCACAAACCGGGTCACGGAAATCCCCGGCTCGGTGTCGTTCTTCGACGCATTGGATGATGATCTGACGGGCGAGGAAGACAACAGTGGCTGTCATTCCGTGTACGTGACCCGACCGGCACAGGGACTGTTCCAAGTATCCGGCACCGCGACCACCAACGGGCCCGTCAACATCCGTATCGTCACGCGTTCACATGACGGTGAGATGTCGCCACCAGTTGATATCCAAACCAATCTCGCTACGGGCATGACATTTGAATTCGAGATATCGGTTCAAACCGAACCACCGGTACGGCACGACTTGGCTGTACTGAGCGTCAAGGCGCCGAAGAAGGTCACCCTTAGTTCTGTCACTCCGACCAAACCCGGCAGAATCAGCATCACGATTCGCAACCTCGGTGAACAAACAGAGGTGATTGATGACCTCGCGGAACTTGCCGGGTTGATTTCGGTGCAGGGCGTATCCCTTGGCGCTTGCGCACCGCCGGTTCTCGAAATCGTCCCGCCCAAGGCATTTCCCGTTCGGCTGGCGCCCAAGAAGAAATTGACTGTGCGCTACAGCACCATCTTCGGTTGTCCAAACGATCCCTTGGCTTCGACGAAAACGGAAAGCCACGCGGATTTTCAGTTCCACGTGACGTTGAACCACAGTGCCTTGGATGGACAAGCCGACGCGCAGCCCGAAACGGATACCTGCCCGCGTCCGCCCGATCCGCTCACGGGCGACAAAGGCTGCGGCGCGAAGAACCCCGACAAGACGCTGGGCGCGCCGGTCGTGACAGATGTGGTGGTCAAGGAATGAAACCAATCAACCAAGCAGCTATTATGAAAACTGG
>CAZEQV010000412.1:623-2769 GCA_964514435.1 uncultured Verrucomicrobiota bacterium | reverse complement strand
CATGCGCGCTGGAAGCCCTCCCGCCAAAGATGCAGCTTCTCGCGCAAGACGCGGGCGACAAAGCCCGGCGATTCGTGCACAGGTTCGTAGTTCGCCGTCACGAACTGCCGCAACCGCGCCGGCATCGGGAGGAACGGTTCGCACTCGATCACCACCATCGGCCGGTTGCGAATGACCTCATCGGTCGTCTGCTCAAACCGCCACGGCTCATACACACCCGGCAGCAGCATGTGGTATCGCGAGCCGGGCGGTCGTTGCGCGTAAAAATAGACTGCGTCGTAGCCCCAGGAAAACAGCCGCTCCTTCGGCGGCAGGATATGGCTCAGATTGCGTCCCGTGTTGCGGACTTCGAAGTAGTAGTCGTCCTTCCAAAGCGATATCAGCATCCCGCGTGTGTCGAGCTTGAGATAGTCACCATAGACCTCTGCCGCCGCCAACGCGGTCACCGCGGCGTGCAGGCCCCAACGGGCGGGCCGGAAACCGCCGGTCAGCAGTTCAATGCCGCGCGACGTCAGCAGCGCCGCTGGCGGCAGCAGGGGGATGAAATAGTAGTGATACAGCAACGGTCCCGTTGAGATCTCCCAGAACGTCAGCAGCGTCCAACCGCCGACCAGCCGCCACGCGCCGTCGCCCCGCCGGCACACAACCACCACCGCGGACAGCAGACCGGCAAACCAGACCGGCCACAGCCAGCTTCGCCACGGTCGGGCCAACGCAAAGTCCAGCCAGTGATGCAACTGGTTCAGCAACGGGCTGGCCTGTTTCATTTCGACCCGCAGGTTGTGGGTGTTGAACCACCACACCGCGTCCAGGAATTCCCGCACAATGCCGTGAACGGCCGCCCAGCCGAACCAGAGCAACCAGGGGGAGAGGGCTGCTGCCATCACCATCGCCCAACGACCCAACCGCCGCCGCCATTCCTCCGCAGCCGTCGAAACCGTCCCCGCCCCGTCCCGCCAAGCCAGCGCCAGCAACAACACGACGTGTGGCAGATGCCAGATTTTGTAACTGCTGGCCATGCCGATGCAAAACGCCGCGCCCACCAGCCATCGCAGACAACGCGTCGTCAGGTAGCGCAGCGAGCAGGCCAGCGCGGTCAGCAGGAATGGCGTGAAGAACACCTCCGCCTCGCTGCGGTGTGCGTGGATGCTCGGCGCGACGTTCAGCAGGCAGTAAAGACCGGCCATGCACAATGCCGCTCTGGGCTGCATCAACTGGCGCGCGCACGCATGGAGAGCCGCCAGCGACGCCCACGAGGCGGGGATGGTGAACGCGCGAACGGCATGGTCGGTGTTGCCGAACATCCCCAGCGCCAGCGCGTAGGTCCAGTGCAAGGTCGGCGGCTTGTTGTCCCACACGTCCACGTAGAGCAGATCGCCTTCGAGCAACCGTTGGCCCACATAGGCAAAGGCCGCTTCCAGCGTGTAGAATGGCAGGTCGAGCGCGTGCAACCGCAGGAGGGTGATCAACGCGACGCAGCCGGCCAGGCCGGCGAGGGTCAACCCGCGAGTGTGAAGCGCGCGGTTCATCAGGGCGCCAGCCTCCGCGATTCGGCTGCGCGGTCAATCTCTTCGGCGCGTCGCACACCTGCCCACCACACCGGCAGCTTCTCCTTCAGCACGTAAAGCGCGAACAATTTCGGGCGATAAACCACTTCATACTCCCGCTGCACGAAATCCTTGAGCCGCGCGGGCATGGGCGGGAACGCAAGGTTCTCGTAGAAAATCATCGGCCGGTTGCGGATCACCTCATCCATCAATTGAGTCATGCGCGGCTCATCGAAACCGCTGGGCGCGAGAAAGAAATACCGCGAGGCGCTGGCGCGCTGGCTGTAGAAGTTGATCGGGTCGGCGCCCCACACGTAAACACGTTCGCCGGGCGGGACGCGCGGGCGCAGTTTCTCGCCCAACTCGCGAAAATCCATGTAGAAATCATAACCCCACATCGCCTTCAGGATTTGGCTGTTGTTGAGTCCGAGGTAGTTCGTTTGAACATGGGCCGCCGCCAACAACCCCAGCGCCGCATTGAACCCGTGCCAGCCAGCGGGCCATCGCGCGGTGCCCAGCCGCGCGACGCCGGCCACCGCCATGGCTGCCAACGGCAGGATGGGACCGAAGTAGTAGGTCCCAATCTTCTCGCCGGACGT
>CAZEQV010000412.1:0-613 GCA_964514435.1 uncultured Verrucomicrobiota bacterium | reverse complement strand
AACCAGCCCCTACAAGACGAAAAAAAGCCCGAACAACAATGCCATCAACGTCCAGATGCCGAGCCACCGCCAGCCCGGCGTCTCGGCGGTGTCGCGCCGCACCGCCAGGATCATCGCGCTCACAGTCCCCGCCCACCACCACACCAGCCACGCGCCGCTCCAGACAGCGCCGGCGCTCAGGCCGAGCAACTGACTCAGCCAATGCGCCAGCGGACCGGCCTCCTTCCGTGCGGTGCGCATCATCTGGGCGTTGAAGGTCACCAACGAGTCCCATGTCGCCGCCAGGTCGCTGGTTGCCATCAACCAGCCCAGCCACAACAGGCACGGCAGTGCTGCTGCCCCGGCAAGAACGCCCCATCGGCCCAGTCGGGCTGGCCAGTTGCCGGCGCGCTCCAGCGGCCCGCGCCATGCCAGCGTCATCAGCGGCGCGATATGCAGCGCGAACCAAGGTTTGTAGCTGGCCGCGGCGCCCAGGCAGAGGGCCGCCAACGCCAGCCACGGCGTTCGTCGCGTTTCACGGTAGCGCAGTGCCAGCGCCAGCGCGCCCAGCAGCAACGGCGCGGCGAACACCTCGATCTTGGCGATGTGACCATGCGTGCGCGGCTCGACGTTG
>CAZEQV010000411.1:1297-2799 GCA_964514435.1 uncultured Verrucomicrobiota bacterium | reverse complement strand
CCGGCGGTCCAGCCCTACCCCGGGACTGCGGACGCGACGGCGTCGCGTCCCTACCTTGCGGCTTCGCCGCGTTGGGATGTTATTTCTACAAAGTTGCTTTGCGGCAGTTGCCATTTTCTGAATCGTGGTGTTAATCTCCACACAATTCGTTTTTCTCGCCGATGACATTTTTACAGCCATTGCTTCTGTGGGGACTGCCGCTGTTGTTTGTGCCGCTGATCATCCATCTGTTCAACCGGATGCGGTATCGTTCCATGCCGTGGGCGGCCATGATGTTCCTCTATCAAGCCAACCGGCAGGCTCCGCGCTCCGCCAAGCTGCGTCACATCCTGATTCTGTTGTTCCGGATGCTGGCAGTGGCGGCCTTGGTGTTGGCTCTGTGCCGTCCGTTGGTGGGCGGATGGCTTGGATGGGCAATGCGTCCGACGCCTGACACGGTGATCGTGTTGTTGGACCGGTCGGCCAGCATGGAGACTATGGATCCCGACACGCGCATGCCGAAACGGGAACGCGCCTTGAGCCAGATGGTGGACGCGGCCAAGACGATGGGCAAACAACCAAGGTTCGTCTTGTTCGAGAGCGCCTCGCGGTTGCCGCATGAAATCGCCGATCCGGCCCTGATAGATAAACTGCCGGTCACGCAAGGCACCGACACGGCCGCTGACATACCGGTCATGTTGGAGGATGCGCTGGATTACATTCGCGACAACAAGACCGGTCGCACCGAGGTCTGGCTGGCTTCGGATTTGCAGGAAAGCAACTGGCAATCGGACTCGCGCCGATGGGTCAACCTTCGCGAGGGATTCTCATCGCTGCCCTTAAAGCCCCAGATTCGGCTGTTGGCCTCGACCCAACGCGCGGGCGAGAACGTCGCCGCCACGGTGCGCGATGTGAAGCAGGTCAAACAGGGCGACAACTACCGGTTGCATCTCACAGTGGAACTCACTCGTGACGGAACGGGACCGGCTTCCTTCCCGCTGGCGGTGGTGCTGGAGGGCGGACGTTCGCTGGTGAATGTCAAGATGGACGGTTCACAGTTACGACTGCATCATCAATTGGATTTGGGCAACAAACCGCGCACCGGCTGGGGTTACGTGGAGTTGCCGCGCGACTCCAATCTGCGGGACAATACCGGTTACTTTGTGTTCGGCGAGGAAGTCCCGATGCAAGCGACCGTCGTGGCTCCCGATACGCCGATGCGGAAACTGCTCCAGCTCGCGGCCTCGCCGCCCCGTGCCGGCGCGACGACCATCGCGGCGGCGGGAATCCGACCGGAGGACGCCGCTTCGGTCCGGTGGGCTGACACCTCGTTGGTGGTGTGGCACGCACCCATTCCGACAGAGTCAGCGGCGGATTCGCTCCGTCAGTTTGCGGAGGATGGCGGGGTGGTGATTTTCTTCCCGGCCACCGAACCCGGCGGGATGATCGCGAATGTGGGCTGGGGCGAACCCCAACAAACGGTGATGGACAAACTGTGGACGGTGGGAACATGGCGCAACGAT
>CAZEQV010000411.1:0-1287 GCA_964514435.1 uncultured Verrucomicrobiota bacterium | reverse complement strand
ATTACGGTCCGCTGGCGAAGTCGCTGGAAGGACAAGATTTGCCGTTGAGCGAACTGGTTTTTCTGAAACGACAGTTGATCAAGGCCGGTCAGGTCGAACAGACGGCTTACGCGACGCTTGCTTCGTTCAATGACGGTGAACCGTTGCTGGTGCGGCGTCCGCTCGGACGCGGCGCGATGTATTTCTGCGCGGCCTTGCCGGGGCGCGACTGGTCGAACTTGAGCGACGGCACGGTTCTGGTGCCGATGTTGCAAAGAATGCTTTGGGAGGGCGGCAACCGGTTTGGTTCGGCGAAACTGGCCACCGTCGGGGAACTGGCCGTTCTGGAATCCAAGGAACCATGGAAACGAGTGGAGACAGCCGCCGGCAGCGTCATCGCCAAGTCACCGGATGAAATCGCCATGAGCGATAGCCCGTCTGTCCGTGCCGGCATCTATCAAAGCGGCAAACTAATGATGGCCGTGAACCGTCCCGCTCGAGAAGACAGTGTTGAGTTCATGAACGAGAAGCCGGTCAAGGCGCTATTCGAGGGGCTGCCGATGTGGCTGTTCGCCGATGAAGGTGGCGGGGCGGATTCGAAACTGCAGAATGAGATTTGGCGGTTGTTCCTGTGGGCGATGCTGATCTTCTTGATCGGCGAGGCCATTCTCACGTTGCCGGGCAAAGTCCGCGAAAGCAGCGCCGGCATGGCTGACGGTGGAAGGCCCGGCAGGCCGGCGCGCGAACCGCAACTGCAGGAGGTGGCGTAATGGGCCGGTGGAGTTTTGCGTGGTCGTGGCCGGTCATCTTCGGTGCCGTGGCCATTTTTGCAGCCGGTACGTGGCTGTCGCTGCAACAGTGGAAACGCAATGGCGCGCGCAAATGGGTGCTGGTGCTGGAAGGACTGCGATGGTTTTTGGTGGCGTTGTTGTTGTTCACGCTGGGCCGACCGGAATGGGTGCGCGAAAGCAATCCCACCCAGAAACCGCAAATCGCCATCCTGTGCGACGCTTCACGCAGCATGGGCACGCGGGACGTGGTCGTGGATGCCAACACCATCTTGGGACGGGATGAATGGCTGAAACAGCAGCGGGACTCGGAATTTTGGAAACCATTGACCGAGAAGTTTGACGTGAAGGTGGAAGAGTTCTCCCCTCCCCCGCCGGCGCCGTTACCGGGCACGGAGACGACGGCTGTCATCGAGGAAGGCACGGACATTCACCGCGCCCTCGACGAAGCGTTGCAGCGACACACGGATTTGCGGGCGGTGATGCTCATTTCCGATGGTGACTGGAACATCGGGAAGTC
>CAZEQV010000410.1:0-2801 GCA_964514435.1 uncultured Verrucomicrobiota bacterium | reverse complement strand
GGGTGGATCCGGTGACGGCGGCGACGATTGACCGGTTCAACCCGCGGCGGTTGGTGCGGGCGCTGGAGGTGTTCCAGCTTACCGGCAAATCGTTGAAGGCGTGGCAGGGTGAGTGGGCCGGTCGGGCGGCGCCCGGCGCGCCGTTGTTCGGATTGCGGCGTGAGCGGGCGGATGTGGTGGCGCGGATTGAGCGGCGAATTGATGAGCAGATGGCAGCGGGGTGGTTGGCGGAGGTGCGGCGGTTGGGGCCGGTGGCCGGGACGGCGTGGCAGGCGGCGGGCTACCGGGAGCTGGCGGCGCATTTGCGCGGGGAACTGACGTTGCCGGCCGCGGTGGCGTTGATCAAGGCGCGCACGCGGCAGTTGGCGAAACGGCAAATGACTTGGTTTCGGCGCGAACCGGGGCTAATTTGGGTGGACGTGAAACGGGATGAATCAGCGGGCGATGTCGCCGGGAGGATGTTGAGTCTGCTTGAAGATGCATGACACGCAGGCGGCGTTGGCGGAGCGCGCGTTGCTCGTCGGGTTGGAACGCAACGGTCAAGACAAGTGGGCGGTCCGCGATTCGTTGGTGGAGCTTCGGGAATTGGCGGAGTCGGCCGGCGCGGAGGTGCTCGAAACGCTCATCCAAAAACGCGACGTGCCGTCGGCTCCCACGTTTATTGGCAGCGGCAAGGCGGCGGAGTTGGCGGCGCTGTGCCGGACGACGGCCGCCAACATGGTGATCTTCGACGACGATCTTTCGCCAGCGCAGGGACGGAATCTCGGCGAGATCATCGGTCCGACCGTGAAGGTGCTCGACCGGACGGAGTTGATTCTCGACATCTTCGCCCAGCGCGCGCGGACGCGCGAAGGCAAAATCCAGGTCGAGCTGGCGCAGATGCAATACATGCTGCCGCGGCTGACCGGGTTGTGGACGCACTTGTCCCGGCAACGCGGCGGCGTGGGTTGTCGGGGTCCGGGCGAGACGCAGTTGGAAGTGGACCGCCGCCGGGTGCAGGAGAAGATCACACGACTGCAGCGTCAGCTCGAGGAAGTGCGCAAGAACCGCCGCATCGAGCGCAGCGGCCGGCAACGGTTGCACTGGCCAGTCGTCTCGATCATCGGCTACACCAATTCCGGCAAGAGCACGCTGATGAATGCGCTTACGGGCGCTCATGTGTTGGCGGAAGACAAATTGTTTGCGACGCTCGATCCCACGACGCGCAAGGCGCGGTTGCCCAACAACCAAACCATTCTGCTCAACGACACCGTCGGGTTTCTCCGCAAACTTCCGCATCACCTCGTGGAATCGTTCAAGGCCACGCTGGAAGAAGTGACCGAAGCGGACCTGTTGTTGCACGTGGTGGACGTGAGTCATCCGCAATGCGTGGAACAAATCGAGGCGACCAAGGTGGTGCTTGAAGAGATCAACGCCGCCGAGAAACCGGTGATCATCGTGCTCAACAAGATTGACCGGCTGGGCGAAGATACCGGGCCGCTGGAGAATCTGAAACGGCAGTTCCCCGGTGCCGTGGCGATTTCGGCGCGCGCGGGCACGAACTTGCCGGCATTGCTGGATGAGATAGCCACGCGGCTCTCCGACAGGCGGGTGACAGTGCGTCTGAAGATCCCGCATGAGCGGGCGCAGGCCATTGCCTTGGTGTACCGCAGCGGGCATGTCACTGAGCGTTCCTTGGACGACGGCAACGTGCTGCTCACGGCGCAGGTTCCCAGGGTCATCGCCGGTGAGCTGTCGCCGTATGTGGTGGAAGAGGAACATGAGTAGAATCCTGCGGGCGACTTTGCTGATGGGTTTGCTGCTGTCGGTGGTGCTGGCATCGCCAGCAACGGCGCCGGTGCGCAACTGGAAGTTCATCGTCATCCATCACAGTGCCACGGCAACAGGCTCGGCGTCGTTGTTTGACAACTCGCACCGCGCCCGCGGCATGGTCAACGGTTTGGCGTATCACTTTGTCATCAGCAACGGGAGCGAGGGACTTCCGGATGGATTCATCGAGGTGGGCGCGCGGTGGATCCGCCAGCTCCACGGCGGACATTGCCGGCAGGAGGACGTGAACGACAACGGCATCGGCATTTGTCTGGTGGGCGATTTTACGAACGACCGTCCTACCGACAACCAGATGCAGTCGCTGGTGGTGTTGGTCAAGGGGCTGCAAAGCCAGTTTCGGATACCGGACAGCCATGTGGTCCGGCACGGGGAGATTTTTGGCGAATACAGCGAGTGTCCCGGCAAGAGTTTTCCTTGGGAGCATTTTCGCAAACGGTTGAAAGCAACGAAGCCATGAACAGCTATCTCATCCGCGAAATGCCCGCCGAGGATCGTCCTCGTGAACGGTTGTGGAAGCACGGCGCCAAAGACATGAAATCCGAGGAGTTGATCGCGATCCTGCTGCGCACCGGGATGAAAGGGAAATCGGCCGTTCAGCTTGCGTCCGAGTTGCTTCGTGAAAACGATCACTCCCTCAACAAGCTCGCGCAAATGGATGCTGCCCACTTGGCGCAGAAGAAGGGGGTTGGCCGGGTGAAGGCCATTCAGTTGAGGGCGGCGTTCGAACTGGCCAGCCGCATTGCGGTGGAGCAATTCGAACGCGAGCCGGTGGATAAACCAGAAAAGGCGGCTGCCCGGTTGCGCGAGGAGTTCCGCTTTGAGGACCGGGAAGTATTCCGCGTGATGTTGCTTGACGTGAAAACGCGGCTCATCCGCATCAGCAAAGTGTCGGTGGGCACGGTGAACGCCAGCCTGGTGGAACCGCGAGAAGTCTTCAAAGAGGCGTTCCTCTATTCCGCGACCAGCATCGT
>CAZEQV010000409.1:2380-2803 GCA_964514435.1 uncultured Verrucomicrobiota bacterium | reverse complement strand
TGCTTGAGCACCGCCCTGTGGCTCACTCCCGACTCGAACCACACATCAATAATGTCCTGACACTTGTCCAACTCGCGGGATTTGCAGTGCGGGCATTCCACGGAACCAAACATCTCCGCCACCGTCCGCTCAAACCAAATGTCCACGCCTTCGCGCGCCACCTGATCGCGGAACTTCAGGATCAACCCGCGGTCCACGACCGGCTTGGCGCAACTCCGGCAAATCAAGAACGGCAGCGGCACACCCCAAGCCCGTTGGCGCGAGATGCACCAATCCGGCCGCTGCTCAATCGTGCCGCTGATCCGGTTCTGACCCCACTTGGGCACCCAGTTGACCTTCTTGATTTCGTCCAACGCGCTCTGCCGCATTCCGCAATGGTCAATCGCAATGAACCACTGCTCCACCGCACGAAAGATCACCGGC
>CAZEQV010000409.1:0-2370 GCA_964514435.1 uncultured Verrucomicrobiota bacterium | reverse complement strand
GCACCTCCAGCAGTGCGGGTAAGAATGTTTCACTTCCCCTTGACCGGCCAGGTGCCCGGTGCCCTGAAGCTGAGAAACGATCGCCTGGTTGGCCTTGAACACAAACTGACCGGCAAACGCCCCGGCCTCCTCCGTGAACACGCCGCCATCATCCACGGGAGCCAACGTGGGCAAACCGTATTTCTGGCCGATCTCGTAATCTTCCGCGCCGTGACCCGGTGCCGTGTGAACCAGCCCAGTGCCCTGCTCCAACGTCACATACGGCGAAGCCACAACCGGTACGGTTCGATCCACGAACGGATGCCGTGCTTTGAGTCCCTCCAAATCTTTGCCAAAAACTCGCTCCGCTACGGTGAGCGTCACACCGCAATTCTGCGCGATGGATTCGACCAATCCCTCCGCCACGATCCACGTTTCACCGGCCGCCGTTCGGGCGCGGACGTAAGCCAGGTCGGATTTTGCGGCAATGGCCACATTCGCCGGCAACGTCCAAGGAGTTGTCGTCCAGATGACCGCGTATTCTTGGGCACGTCCCTCGACCGCAAACTTCACATAAACCGACGTGGATGTGTGATCACCATATTCAACTTCCGCTTCGGCCAATGCCGTGCGACAGGTCGGACACCAGTGCACCGGCTTGCGTCCCCGATAGATGTAACCTTCGCCAGCCATGTCGGCCAACGCGCCGATGATCTCTGCCTCGTACTCGGCGCTCATGGTGAGATAGGGATGCTCCCAATCCCCAAACACACCGAGCCGCTTGAACTGCTGGCGCTGGATGTTGATGTACTTTTCCGCGTATGTTCGGCAGAGCTTCCGCAGTTCCGACTGTGAAACCTGGCGCGCCTTGTCACCCAACTCTTTCTTGACCTTGAACTCGATGGGTTGACCGTGGCAATCCCAGCCGGGAACAAACGGCGCCCGGTAGCCCTTCATGGTCTTGAACTTGATAATGGTGTCTTTGAGAATCTTGTTGAGCGCCGTGCCGATATGAACATCGCCGTTGGCAAACGGCGGGCCGTCATGGAGCACAAACAATGGCGCATCCGCCCGGGCAGCTTGGATTTGCTCATAGATCCGGTCGGCGTCCCACTTGGCGAGCGTCTTCGGCTCGTTCTGCGGCAAACCGGCTTTCATGGGAAAACTGGTCTGCGGCAGATTGAGCGTGTCCTTGTATGTGATCGGATTCATTTTCCGGCAAAGGTCGCAGAAGCTATCACGCCTTACCGGACAGTGTCAACGAAACCGGACACGAAGGACGTAATTCAACTTTGAACAGTGCCCGGATTGTGGGGCGCGCATCCCCGTTGTTTGGGGGACGCGCCGCGAACGACCTTCGATCCACACCCGCGGCGGTAAGCCTAAACGACAGGCATTCCCTCCCTACAGTTGCCCGCCCAAAGCCTCCAACTGCACCCGGACACGAAACCAGACATCCAAAAAGACCGCAACCATCAGCCGCAAGCAGCACGCGCTTTCAGCAACTGTTCCACGGCTGCAATCTCATCCTCCGTGAGCACCCAGTCACCGGCTCGAACGGTCTCCTCGATCTGCGCCGGTCGCCTTGCGCCGACGATGGCGGAAGTGACGTCCGGCTTCCTCAACACCCACGCGATCGCCAGTTCCGCAACCGTCCGTCCGCGCTTGCCGGCCACGGCTCGCAGCCCTTCTGCGAGAGCGATGTTGGCCGACAGAAGCGGCTCGGCAAACTGCGGATCATTCCGGCGATGATCGTCGGCTGGGAAGTTTGCCACTCGCTCACGTGTCACCTTGCCGGTCAGCAATCCTTTCTGCATCGGGCTATACGCCACCACGCCGATGTTGTGGGCGGCGCAATATGGCAGAATCTCCGATTCAACTTCCCGCCTGAGCATGCTGTACGGCGGTTGAAGCGACGCCACCGGATGGATGGCTTGCGCCCGTTTCAATTGCGCCACATTGAAATTACTCACACCCGCGTACCGGACCTTGCCTTCTTTCACAAGTTCGGCAACGGCCCCCCAACCTTCTTCAATGTCCTCTTCCGGCATGGGCCAGTGGATTTGATAGAGGTCAATCACCTCCACACCAAGCCGCTTGAGACTCGATTCCAACTCCGCGCGGATGCTGTCGCGTTTCAACCGGCTGAAAGGCTCGCGCCGCTCATCCCAACAACGGCTGCATTTCGTGGCCACAAACGGACGCGGATTCAACCCTCGCAACGCCTTGCCGACCACTTCCTCGCAGTGACCGAAACCATAGACCGCCGCCGTGTCCACCCAATTCACCCCAAGCTCCACGGCACGATGGATGGCGCGAATCGAACCCGCATCATCCTGCGGTCCCCAACTGAACTTCCATCCCGGCCCGCCCATCGCCCACGTTCCGAGT
>CAZEQV010000408.1:0-2817 GCA_964514435.1 uncultured Verrucomicrobiota bacterium | reverse complement strand
TTCCTCCCGGCGTTTCGCGTCGGCCTGTTTGGCCGCTGTCATTTCTTCAGCGGTGAACGGTGTCACCTTGAACCAGCCTTCGAGCCGGTAACGTTGGTTAGGGCGGAGACTGATTTGGGGGAGGTTGGGCCATGAACGTCCTTTGATCTGGATGGAGTGTTCGCCGCTGTGGGCGCCACCTTTGACGATCTTGGGTTCGCCCGATGTCCAGACCAATCCGCGCGCCGGTTCGGTCAACGGCACCGGCTGTTTCTCGAAGTCTTCCGTTTCTCCAATTCTGATGATCAGGCCGGTGGCGTTCGATTGGATCAGGCTCATGTTGTTCCAGACATGAGCGGACAACTCCGGCGGCAACCCCATGAGACGGTGAACGTACCGGTACGGATAGAGGCCATCCTTGGCCTCGGTCAGTTCGGGCACGGTCAAGCCGATGTGAAAATCATTGTGGGCATTGCAGATGGAAAGCGTTTTGGTCGGTCCGGCACCGTCTTGGCGGGTGAAACAGGCGCTCCAGCTTTCGGGAGCCGTCAAGTACGCGATGAACCCGCCGTCCCGCCAATCGAAGTCGTTGCCGGCATCGCAACGATCCATGCAGAGCAGGTTGTTGGCCCAGCCTTTCATCCGTCCCGCGGAAGGAGTGTACACGGTACGGTTGTAGATAGTGGCGTCCTTCCACGGCACATAGCACCCGGGCGTGAACGTGCCGGCTCCAAGCTTGTATTTGTCCTTCGGTACAGGCTTGTGGAACTGAAGTTCCCGGACTGCGTCAATGCGGTAGCCAAACACAGGATCAACGGTGAACACGAACCGCGCTTCGATGCTGTAGTCGTCCAAGGCCAATTTCCGGATGAACACCAAGTGTTTGTCACTCACTTCCCAGCCTTCCCGGAGTTGGCCTTTGTCCCCGGTCGTCTCGTAGATCGAACCGTGTGACTTCACATCTTTGATGAACGCCCATGTCGGCAACGACGGTCCCAGCAAGTTGTCCAAATGCAGTCGTTCGGTGGGCATGTGGATGTTCGTTGAAGCGGCCGTCGGATGTAGCGCCAGCAACATGATGTCGCCAGATCGCATGACGCCCACGGCCTTGTCGCCATCGCGGATGACGGTGAACGCCTTGGTTTCCGTCTTGGAGAAGTGTTGAAACGTGAACGACCGCTTTTCCACGCGCCATTGAGGCCGGTAATGTTCGAAGCGGGCCGGTGGTTTAAGATGGGCCTCCATTTCATCCACCTCGTCACCAGCGAGCAACCTGACCGGCGCGGATTCGACCCGGTTCAATTCAACAGTGGAGAGAAGCGTTCCCTCCTGCATACCGGCGGCGACCGCCAACATCAATCCAGCGAGAAGATTCATATCCAGATAAACACCGGCAGCGGCGGAAGGACGCAGTCAGACGGAGAAACTTTCCCCACAAGAGCAGGTTGCCGTGGCATTCGGGTTGTGGATTTTGAAACCGCCGCCAATCAAAGCATCCACAAAATCAATCTGCGACCCGCTGACATAGAGGGCGGATTTTACGTCCACCAAGACCCGTGTACCGGCGCTTTCGATGAGAATGTCCTTGGAGGTGGGCGGGTTCTTTTCAAAGTCCATCTTGTATTCCAAGCCCGCGCAACCGCCTCCCACAACCTTGACCCGCAACGCACCCGATTCGATGCCGTCGCGCTTCATCAGTGACAAGATTTTGCGTCCGGCCGAGTCGGTCAGTTTGACAAGTTTTTCGGAGCCGATACGCGGTGTGGAAGTGGTGGTGTCCATTTCACTCTGAAAGTAGCGATGCCCCGACCATTTCGCAAGGGTCTTGGCTTGGCCACGGCATGACAGGCGCACGGCAAGACTCGGGGGGCGGGTTGTGGCTGGTGCGAAGGTCAACTGTGTCATAGGAGACGGATTCCTTGTCCGCCACCGGCGTGGTTGGTATAACTGACCACAAGATCGTGAGGTGCTGACGAGTGAAGAACGATCGGAACGCAACAGGAGGAGTGCAACTTGCCTGAACAAACCATCAAGTGTCCGAAGTGCGGCCACGACATACCGCTGACCGAGGCGTTCACCCACCAGATCGAGGAGCGGTTGCGCCAGCAGTTTGAGTCGGCCAGCAAGCGGAAGGAGAATGAATACACTGCCGCACTGAAAGCCAAGGAGCAGGAACTTGAAGCGGCGCTGAAGGCCGAGAAGAACCGTCTCGCCGAACAGGCCAAGAAGCAGGCCGAGGACTCCGTGGCGGTGCAACTAAGGGATCTTCAGCAACAGGTCACCGAGAAATCTCAGAAGTTGGTTGATGCTCAGAATCAGGAACTGGAACTGCGGAAAAAGCAGCGAGCCCTGGAAGAACGGGAGAAGGCGCTGGAACTAGAGACCGCCCGCAAACTCGATGAGGAACGGAAGAAGATTTGGGATCAAGCCAATGCCAAGGCCGCCGAGGAAAACCTGCTCAAGTTCCGCGAGAAAGAACTCCAGTTGGAGCAGATGCGGAGGCAGATTGCGGAGTTGAAACAGAAAGCCGAGCAAGGCCCGCAGGAGCGCCAGGGCGAAGTTCAGGAACTGGAACTTGAGGATCTGCTCCGTGCCCAGTTCCCGCTCGATGTGATTGAACCCGTCAAAAAAGGCGAACGGGGGGCTGATATTCTCCAGAAAGTGCAGAATCGCCTGGGACACGCTTGCGGTGGCATCCTCTGGGAATCCAAGCGGGCCAAGAACTGGAGCGACGCCTGGGACGGCAAACTCAAGTACGACCAGCGCAAATCCCGCGCCGAAGACTCCGTGATCGCCACCTCAGCGATGCCGGATGGAATTAGACATTAAGCCCAAAAG
>CAZEQV010000407.1:0-2821 GCA_964514435.1 uncultured Verrucomicrobiota bacterium | reverse complement strand
GGTCTCGGCCGGCGGGCGATGACGGCGGGATTGGAAACCTTGGACTTGGCCCGGATTCACGAGCGGGCGTTGCTGGCGCTGGAATTGCCGGCAGAGTCGAAGGCCCGGCGCGCGAAATTGTTCCGCCGGGCGGGGACGTTTTTTGCCGAGGCGATTACCCCGATTGAAACCACCCATCGCACGGCGCAGGAAGCCAACGTCCGGCTGAATCAACTGATCGAGACGCTGAACCAGCACAGCGCGGATTTGATCGAGTCCAACCGGCGCTTGAAGAACGAAGTCGCCCAGCGCAAGACGGTGGAGCAATCCCTGCGCGACAGTGAGCGGCATTACGGGGAATTGCTCGCCCAATCGCAGCAGTTGCAGGAACAGTTGCGCTTTCTGTCCCGGCAATTGCTGCTGGCCCAAGAGGAGGAACGCAAACGGATCAGCCGCGAGTTGCACGACGAGGTCGCCCAGACGCTGACCGGCATCAATGTGCGGTTGGCGGCGTTGAAAACCGAGGCGGCCCGCAACACGAAAGGGTTGCAGGGCAAAATCTCCAGCGCCCAGCGCATGGTCGAGAAGTCGGTGGACATCGTGCATCGGTTCGCCCGGGAATTGCGCCCGACGGTGTTGGACGATCTCGGTTTGATCCCGGCGCTGCAGGCGTTCGTGCGAACCTTTTCCAAGCAAACCCGCGTCCACGTGCGGTTGACCGTTTATGCCGGGGTGGAACGCGCTGGACAACGTCCAGCGCACCGTTCTGTTCCGCGTCACGCAGGAAGCGTTGACCAACGTGGCCCGGCATGCCCGCGCCGGCCGGGTGGAGATTACGATTGAAAAACAAGCCCGCGCCGTGTCGTTGACCATTCACAATGACGGCCGGTCATTCCAGGCCGACCGCGTGTTGCGCGCCAAGAACAACAACCGGCTGGGCTTGCTCGGAATGCGCGAACGCGTCGAGATGATCGGCGGCCGTCTCGCGATTCACTCCGCGCCCGGCCGCGGCACCACGATCTACGCCAAGATTCCCACCACCAAACCGCACAGGAGACTCCCGTGATGAAACCGATCACCGTATTGCTGGCCGAAGACCACCTCATTGTGCGCGAGGGATTCCGCAAACTTCTCGCGGATGAAACCGGCCTCCAAGTCATCGGCGAAGCGGAGACCGGCCGGCAAGCGGTGACGCTGGCCAAGCGGCTGCGGCCGGACATCGTGGTGATGGACATTGCGATGCCGCTGCTCAACGGATTGGAAGCCACCCGGCAAATCCGCCAAGCCGTTCCCGGCATCAAAGTGTTGATCCTGTCCGCGCACAGCGACGACGCATATGTCGAGCAAGCGCTTGCGTTTGGCGCGGCCGGCTACCTGATCAAACAAACCTCCGCGCACGATTTGGCGCGGGCGATCCGCGAGCTGGATGGCGGGAAGATGTATTTTAGTCCCACCATTGCCCGCCGGTTGCACGAGCAAAGCCTGCCGGCCAATCGGCGCCCCCTCCCCCGCCGGGTGGCCCGGCTGACACCGCGCGAAATGGAAGTGCTGCAACTGATCGCCGAGGGGTTGCCCAACAAACAAGTGGCCGATCAACTGGGCATCAGCATCAAGACCGTCGAGAAGCACCGGCAAAGCATGATGCAAAAGCTGAACATCCACGACGTGGCCGGTCTGACCCGGTATGCCATCGGCGCCGGCATCATCGAGAGCAGCGTCCAATTGACAATCGTTTAAGAGCCGGTCTCAAGACTTGTGACCGAAGCGCACGCTTCGGTCTGTGCAGCCAATTCCTGTGGAATGGACACTCTGCCGATATCACCCGCCGCGCCGTTGCGGTCGGGCCGGCGGTTCGCGCCGACCCACAACTCGGAATAGTCCGCGTGATTGGCCAAGATGTCCCGCATCCCGCCCGTTGTCACAATCCGAATTAGTCATGTTGTCCCATCGCCACCGCCCTGTTGATGTAAATGCCGACATCATCGCGGGCAGAAACGTCGGCATTGTCTTTGCTAGGGCGTTTTTCTGGAAGAAAGAGAGGTGATGGATATGGCACTGGTACGTTGGACTCCCAAAAGCGATCTGTGGGACCCGTTCGCGAGCCTGACGGACATTCAGGACGAGATGAACCGATTGTTCGACTCCTCGCTGCGCCGCTTTACCGGCCGCGGTGTCAACGGCGGTTTCCTGCCGGACTGCGACATCGTCGAGGAGAAAGATCATCTGTTGATCCGCTTGGACCTGCCGGGCCTCCGCAAGGACGACGTGAACGTGACCCTGCAGGAAGGCGTCCTCACCATCAAAGGCGAGCGCAAAGCCGAGAACGCCAGCAAGGAAGCGACGTGGTATCTGCGCGAGCGGAATACCGGCTCATTCACCCGCACGATTGATCTGCCTGTCGCGGTGAATGCCGGCAAGATTGACGCGCACTTCCGCGACGGCGTGTTGGAAATCACGCTCCCGAAGACCGAGGAAGCCAAGCCGAAACAGATCGAAGTCAAAGTGGGCTAATCCCCCGCGACTATCGCCCACGTTCAACAGGCCGGTCTCCCCAAAGCCAGCGGGGACCGGCCTGTTCTGTCGGGTGCATGACTTTAATCAACGACAAGATGAAAGGAGATCAGAGGTAGTAAAACCATGGAAACCATAACACTCATCTTCGCCCTCATCAGCCTTGCCTTGGCCGGGGTGGCCTACTGGCGCACCGGTGGCCGGCGCGACCTCGAAGCACTCCACACCAAACAGAAGGAATTAACCGACGCATTGCTGTTTGTAATCGAGGAACTCTACGAGGAAAGCCGGCAGAGCCTGCGCCAAACCGCCGACGGCTTCCGGCAACTCA
>CAZEQV010000406.1:0-2826 GCA_964514435.1 uncultured Verrucomicrobiota bacterium | reverse complement strand
CGATGGAAGAACAACCCCATGCCGGCTCCCGTGACAAAGCCGGCCAGTATCAGCAGCCAACCGGCTAACCAATGGAGGTTGATCATGTCTGTGCTCATGGTTTGATGAGGGGCCACACCAGCACGACGATGCCGGCGATGGTCAAAGCGATCAGGATGACGGGTAGGTTCAGCATGGTCGCGTTCCTTTACTTGGTGAGTTGATACAGATCGTAGGGAAGCAGCACGGTGTCGGCGGCGGCGGAGAAGGGCAGGTCAACGATCACACAGGGAATCCATTCCGGATTTTTGACCGCGCCGGGAACGCCCAAGACCAAACCGGGATAGGGCGGCAACTTGCCGGAATGACCGCCCATTTGATTGGTCAGGACGTGACTCACTCTGGCAACGCTGGTGGCGCAGCCGGTTGTGAATGATCCGATGGCCAGCAAGACAGCGACCGTAAGTGCTTTGGATTGCGTGCAGGTGATTTTCATGGAAAACCTTATTCGCGTGCGGCGTGCCAGCGTTGGCGGACGTGTAATCGCAATGAGTTACGAAAAGTGACGGGATTATGGCTGGACGTTTATTGATGGGGTGATATACAATTTCTGTATGCCAAAGACGATTGAGCTTTCCGCCGCCGACCGGGAGTTCTTTGGTTTGGTCGCTGAATCCGCGTTCAGCAATCCGTTCACTGACCGGCGCGCGGAACTCGACATGAAGCTGGCCGGGTGCGATTCCGGCACCCCGACACATGAACGCGTTCTCCGCATGGTTCGACACGTCAGCGAGCGCGTGGCAAAACTGCGGTCGGCCAATGCCGCTGACTTTCGCCGGTATGCCGCGCCAGATTCGGAGATTGTGCGGACAGCGTTGTTGTTCGACGTGTATCACCGGTATCTGACCGCGATGGATCAACATATCCTCGACCAAGCCGGGGCCGGTGACCGTGCCTTGCCGGTTCCCTTTGCAGACGATGTGTTGGGGGAACTTCGCCAACGCGGTTTCGCCGCTCCCGAAGCCGGCAAGCTGCTGGCCATCTTCTTTCAACTCCGTCGCGCCTACTATTTCATAGACCACCGGCTCATCGGTACGAGTCCGTGCATGAAAGAGCTGCGGCGTCGGCTCTGGAGCAACGTATTCACCGACGACGTGCGCTGGTACGAGCAACGGTTGTGGGATCGGATGGAAGATTTTTCGACGTTGCTGCTTGGCGCGACCGGCACAGGGAAGGGGACGGCGGCAGCAGCGATCGGCCGGTCGGGTTTCATTCCCTACGATGAACGGCGCGGAACGTTTGCGGAGAGCTTTGTAAAGACGTTCGTGTCGTTGAACCTGTCGCAGTTTCCGGAAACGTTGATCGAATCGGAATTGTTCGGACACAAGAAAGGATCATTTACCGGGGCGATCAGCGACCATGCCGGAGTGTTTGTGCGATGCAGCAAACACGGCGCGATCTTTCTCGATGAAATTGGCGACGCCAGTGTGCCGGTGCAGATCAAATTGCTGCAAGTGTTGCAGGAGCGCTCGTTCGTGCCGGTCGGCAGCCATGATCGGATGCGGTTTGCCGGTCGAGTGATCGCGGCGACGAATCAACCGCTCGACAAGTTGCGGGCGGAAGGAAAATTCCGGGATGATTTCTACTACCGGCTGTGTTCGGACATGATCGTGGTGCCGCCGATGCGCCAACGCATCGCCGAAGACCCGCGCGAACTGGACGATTTGTTGGCCAGCATCGTGGAACGTCTGCTCGGCGTGCCGGATGCGGAGCGCACCGGGTTGGTTCGGGAAAGACTGTTGGAGGATGTGGGGCGTGATTATGCGTGGCCCGGCAACGTGCGGGAGTTGGAGCAGGCCACGCGACGGGTTCTGCTCGCACAACATTACCGGGGCGACCACAGGGCGGTTGCGCCGGATTTGTGTTCGCAGTTGGTGGCCGGTATTGAGGCCGGCAGCGTGGATGCGGATGGTTTGCTGTCCGGCTACTGCGCGTTGCTTTACGAACGGCACGGCACGATTGAGGAAGTGGCCCGCCGGACGAACTTGGATCGCCGCACGGTCAAGGCGTATTTGGGGAAGTCCAGCGCCCCCGTTGCAAGTTCCTGAGTCTGCAGTCAGAGTTTCTCGGCATTGGCAAACGGTAAGCCGCGTTTTCCATTGAACTTCTTGCGCAGCTCGCGGTCAGCGGAACTGCGAGGGCGTTGGCTGCCTTGCGGGGCGAGACGTCCGCTAATTTCGCGCCGCGCCTCGCGCCCGGCCAGCCAGTCTTTCCATGAGATGGGACGGTCAATTGGAATCGAGGGGGCTTTGGACTTTGAGTTCATCGGAAACCTCGCGAATCAACTGCTTTAATTCCGTTAAGACCCGGTATGCCGGCTTGTTGGCCAGCCGTAGCACTTCCTGCCAATCCATTTCTGTCTCCTTGGTCAACGCCACCCCGATAAGCTGACGGGCGCAATCGCGGGCGCTCTGGTTGGGCTGGGGATAGACGGAGACCAAGACGCGCTCGACGAGAAGTTCTTCGGGGTCAATCAGGTTGACGATGCCGGACGGCCCTTGAAGCTGGCGCACCGGTGTGCGCGCTTCCTTTTCGACGACGCCGAGCAGATCCACGAACAACCCGGCTACTTCCCAACTGCGCGGGCCGCCTTGTCCGCCAAGTTCGCCCATCACTTCTTGCCGGAACCGCAGCGGGATTGGGCGTGCCGGCGACAACACGCACATGTCAACGTCGCCGGACGCGTATGCGCCTTCGGTGTAAAACTCGATGGCTGACCCGCCCACCACGACCAACTCAATCCCGCGTTCGCGGAACGCCGCCGACACGAGCGCGATCGCGGCGTTC
>CAZEQV010000405.1:0-2839 GCA_964514435.1 uncultured Verrucomicrobiota bacterium | reverse complement strand
GGTTCCTCGCAACGTCTGATGGCGGGGCAGGGCGCGGAAGTTTCTGCGGCACACACATGAGCCAGAACAACGGACAATATCGAAAACGACTCTCGGAACTTCCCTCCGGTTCACGGGGTGTGGTGTGTTTGATCGAATCGGCGGATGCGGCCATGCAACGGTTGATGGCGATGGGGTTGTTTGTCGGGCGTGACCTGGAAGTGGTCCGTCACGGCAATCCGCTCATCATTCGCATGCTCGGCGCGCGCATCGGATTGTCCGAGCGCGTAGCCCGGCACATCGTGGTGGAGGTCCGGTAACGTCATGAGCGCCGCTACGATACCCGAAAAGAAACTGAAACGCCTGGCCATCATCGGCAATCCCAATTCCGGCAAGACGACGTTGTTCAACGCCCTCACCGGCTTGCGGGCGCGGACGGCGAACTACCCCGGCACGACCGTGGAGGAACGCGTCGGCAAGCTGAACATCGGCGACCGGGAGGCGGAACTGATTGACCTGCCGGGTTTGTACGATTTCACCGCCAACACCGACGAGGAACGCGTGGCTATCGAGGTGTTGCAGGATGAGGAGTTGGACGGGGTGATCGTGGTGGCGGACGCTTCGCATTTGAGCCGCAGCCTGTTCTTGATCAGCCAGGTCATGGAGAAGAAGCAGCCGATCGTCGTGGCCGTGAACATGGTGGACATCGCGGAATCGAACGGCATTCATGTGGACACGGATGCGTTGTCGCGCGAACTCGGCTGCGCGGCCGTGCCGGTGGTGGCGCGCACGGGCGAGGGGGTGGCCGGCCTGCGCGACATGATTGACCGCAAGATCCTCCGTCGCCCGGCGGCGGATACGATGTTGATGGGTGTCAGCGCCTGCGGCACGTGCGGAGGGTGCCGGTTCCAGAGCCGGTACAAATGGACGGATGCCGTGACCGAGAACTGCGTGCGGCGGACCGATGAGCCGGTCAGCTCATTCACGGAGAAACTCGACGGCGTGCTGACGCACCCGGTGATTGGCGTGGTGGCCTTCACGGCGGTGATGATCCTGCTGTTTTTTCTGATATTTCAAATCGCCAGCGTACCGATGAAACTGATTGATTCACTGTTCACCGGCTTTGGCGCGTGGGTGGCGGGGATGTTACCGGATGGAGATTTCGAAAGCCTGCTCGTCAAAGGCGTGATTGGCGGAGTAGGGGGGATGTTGGTGTTCCTGCCGCAAATCTGCATTTTGTTTTTCTGCTTGGCGTTGCTGGAGGATACCGGCTACCTCGCGCGGGCGGCGTTTGTGATGGATCGCATCATGCGCCACGTCGGGTTGCCCGGTAAGGCGTTCGTGCCCTTATTGTCATCGCACGCCTGCGCGATACCGGCCATCATGGCCACGCGGGTCATAGACGACCGACGTGACCGGCTGGTGACGATCATGGTCGCGCCGCTGATCTCCTGTTCGGCGCGGATACCGGTTTACAGCATGTTGGCGGCGCTGTTGTTTGGCGACGATGCGTTGATGGCGGCGTTGATCTTCACCGGTGCCTACACACTCGGAACCGTGGCGGCGGTCGCGGCGGCGTTTGTGTTCAAGAAAACGATCTTGAAGGGCGAAACGCTACCGTTGGTCTTGGAGTTGCCCAGCTACAAGAAGCCGAGCCTGCGCACCGCGGTGCTGACGGTGTTGGACCGGGCGATGGTTTTCGTGAAGAATGCCGGTACGGTGATTTTGGGGATTTCGATCCTTCTCTGGGCGTTGTCCACATATCCCAAGAGTGCACCGCCCGAAGACGTGGTAAAGATGCGGCAGGTGGACCAGACCGAAGCCGACCGGCTGGAGAGCCGGTACGCACTGGCGCATTCTGCGGCGGGACGTTTGGGACGGTTGATCGAGCCAGTGATCCGACCGCTGGGTTTTGACTGGCAGATCGGGATTGGCATCATCAGTTCGTTCGCGGCCCGCGAAGTCGTGGTCTCGACTTTGGCCATCGTCTATGGCGTGGGCGAGGATGTCGCCGAGAAGGATCCGCGGTCGCTGTACGATTCGCTTCGGCGCGCGACGCGCAACGACGGGAGCCGGGAGTTCACCACGGCGACGTGCGCGAGTTTGCTGGTCTTTTACGTGTTGGCGATGCAGTGCCTCAGCACCCAAGCCGTGACCCGTCGCGAAACGAATAGCTGGAAGTGGCCGATCATCCAATTGGTCTATATGACGGTATTGGCTTACGGGGCCTCGTACCTCATCTATCAGCTCTTGCGGGCCATGGGCGTTGACTGATCCGTTGCGGTTGGGCTGGAACGTTCGGCAAAAGATCAGGGTTTTCCCTGATACCCACCCGCTGGTGCTGAACTTAGTTTCGCGGCATGAAAGCGATCATGTGCGCACTGTTGTCGGTGGCGGTGGCCACCCAAACTTTGGCCAACCCGAAGATTCGGGATTCTTTCTTTACCGTGTATCCCAATGTCAACGGCAGCCATCTGACGACGTTGCCCAGCAACCCCAAACCGTGCGGGATTTGCCACATTGATTTCAACGGCGGCGGAACCCGCAACCCCTACGGGGTGGCCATTCAGAATGAAGGGAACCTCAACACCGAAACGGGGCGCACCAACGCGATCTGGAAGGTGCGCACCCAAGATCAGGATACTGACGGTTACACCGCGCACACGGAACTGACCGACTTGACCTATCTCAATACGCCCACCTTTCCGGGTTGGTCGGCCGCCAATTACACAACGGCTCAAAACATCTCGCACACGCAGATGGTCGCCTACCTCACGCCTTCCACCGGGTCCGATACCAACCGTCCCAGCATCACGGTCACGTTCCCCGCACCCATGCTGATCAGCATCGCCAGCGACAA
>CAZEQV010000404.1:0-2872 GCA_964514435.1 uncultured Verrucomicrobiota bacterium | reverse complement strand
ACCTCGACGCGCCCGACAAACGCCGTCCCGCCCCTGGCCTGCTGTTACCGGGCGACACGCTCCAGCCCCGCTGGCCGGAATTCTCCGCCCGCGCCACGGCGGTGATCGCCGACTTTGTGGACGGACTCGAAGCGGGCTCGCCCGATGACCCGCATTTCTTCGGGTTCTTCAATCCCGGCGTGCCCGGCCTCAACGCGCAGGTGCAGTCCAACGGCCATCTCACCACCCGTGTAACCCTCTCCAAACCGGGCACGCACTTGCCCAACAGCGAACAGCTCGTCGCTGCCGCGGACGGCACCAGACAGGTACCGATGTTCGAACGGCTGTTGGAGTTTGTGGACGTCGCGCTCGCCGGTTCCGCCGCCAGAGCGCCCGCGCCCGAGGCGCGGCCCAACCAACGCTGGTTTGCCGACAAGGTCACGGTGCAACTCGTCGGCTCCGGTCCCGACGCGGTAATCCATTACACGACCGACGGCAGCGAACCGACCGCCCGGTCGCCCCGGTACGAGAAGCCGTTCCAGTTGACAGACACGACCATCATAAAGGCGCTGACCATCGTGCCCGGTATGAAGCCAAGCGGCGTGATGACCGCGGGCTTTCGCAAGGGGCCGGTGCCTCCGGTCATCACCGCGCCGGACGTGACGGTATTGCCCCCGGCGCGCGTGGGCGAGCCGTATGAAGCGAAGTTCACCGCGCCCGGCGCGGCACGCTGGTGGTGTGCGATGCAAACCGCCGCCGGCAACGCGCCCGATGTACCCGCGTCGGAAAGACCGGCCGCGGAGTTCGTGATGAAGCACGGTCTCGGCGCACGCAACGGCCTGAAGATGGAATCGCACGGCGCGACCGGCATTCTCCGCGGCACGCCGCGGCTGCCGGGCTGGACGACCGTGCTTGTCGTTGCCGCCCACGAAGCCGGCCAGGGTTGTCCCGTGGGTGGCGACCGGCTGTATATGCTGCGGATCGACCCGCCCGCCGATGGTTCGATCCCCAAGTTCAAGAAGAATGAAGATCAGAACGCGACTAATACGCCACCGGACACCGAGTGAAACGAACCAAGAACATGCAGATCCAGGAAATCGTCATCACCGGCCAGAACCAAGTCGAGCTACAGCACAGCACGCTCGACACAACGCTTGGCCGGGACGATCTACTGATCGAGACCGATTGCACATTCATCAGTGCCGGCACCGAGTTGGCCAACTATACCGGGCGCGAGTCAAAGGTGTTTCTGCCAAACCAATGGTGCAGTTACCCGTGGAAACCCGGTTACGCTAACGTCGGTATTGTCCTCGCCAGTGGGACGAACGTCACGCGCGCAAAGGTCGGTGACCGCGTCTTCACGTTTGGCCCGCACGCGTCGGCATTCAAGTATCCGCAAAGCCGGTTGGTCGCGCCCGTGCCGGCGAGGTTGGACTCGGCGGTGGCGGTCGCGTCGCGCATGGCGGGCGTGGCCACCACGGCGTTGATACTCAGCGAAGTGCGCGGCAGCCCGTGGGTCGCCGTGTTCGGTCTCGGCACAGTCGGCAATCTTGCGGCGCAATCGTTTCGGATCCGCGGCTGTCGGGTCATCGGCATTGATCCCGCGCCCCGGCAACGCGCGCTCGCCACGGAATGCGGCATCGAGCACGTCCTCGCCGGCGACGCCGAACGCCAGATCAAAGAACTGACCGACGGCAAGGGCGCGGATATCACCGTGGACGCCGTGGGCCACAGCACAGTGGTGCAACAGGCGGTACGCGTGACGGCGGATTACGGCCAGATCGTGTTGCTCGGTTCGCCGCGCGTGCCAGTCACCGACGACCTGACGCCGCTGTTGATGGACATTCACTACCGGTATCTGACCATGCGCGGTGCATTGGAATGGTGTCTGCCGGATTACCCGGTGCCCGGCGGCCGGATGTCCTTTCTGAGTAAACAGCAGATGATCTTCGATTGGATCGAGCGCGGAGAGATGCGCATCGAGCCATTGATCTCGCACCGTTTGCCGCCCGCGCAGATCAAAGATGCCTACGAGGGACTCGAGTATGACCGGGAACATTACACGGGCGTGGTGTTGGTCTGGAAATGAACTCAGAGGAAGTATCGTCCGGACAACCAAGTCCGGGAACAGCCCAGCGGCAGGGAGCCAACAACCGCGGAACATCTCGACCTACCGGACGGTACCACTGCCGGAGATCACCGACAAAGGACGACTATTTTGAACCGAATCACCAGCCTGATTAGCAGTCTGTTCGTCTTGCTGTTGCACGTCACGGTCGCATCGGCCAGCGACCCGGCAGAGTTCTTTGACTGGTTGCCGGCCGGGGTGCCGGCGCGGTCGAACATCACGCTTCAGGTCACGCACGACTACGCGCCCAGCGGCTCGACGTGGGCGGAGGGGCTTGATGAACGGCAGGTGTTTCACGTCGCGCTCACCGCGCCGGGCGCGCAGTGGCGCATCGGCGTCGGCAAAGGCGGCCAGATCTACAGCCTGCGCGGACCGTTCGGCGAGGCGATCCCGCCGCAGCGTCCACCGCTCTCGGAGTGGAACGACGAAGTCTGGCAACTGGTCGCCGTCAGCCACCTCTGGCAACGTCACGCCAAGGACACCGGTTGGCCGTGGTTCCTGCACGGCAGCGGCACCTACCGGCGCAATCCCTCGAATGAAGCGACGTTCTACGGGCCGATTGTCGCCGAAGATTTCGACGCGAGTCAGAACGCCTACAGCGTGTTGACCTGGCCGCAACAACCAAATCTGCCGACGCCATTCCGGTCGGAGATGTTCTTCGCCACGCGGTTCCGGGCGATTGACGCCCTGACCATCGAAGTCACCTACGGCGTTCACAACTGGGGCACGTTGCCGGCTGACTATTTCAGCCTGCCGTGGGGCGGC
>CAZEQV010000403.1:0-2882 GCA_964514435.1 uncultured Verrucomicrobiota bacterium | reverse complement strand
GCGAACCCGAAACCGTCCGCGAGGATCAAAAGTTCGGCGAATATCTCGTGGTCGCCGTCGCCAGCCGGGGTGTCATCCTCAGCAACTCCCGCCGCATCCTCGTGCTGACCACGCAACCGTGAGCGCCATCGCGCCAGTTCACACCCGCCCGGAGCTTCTCCGCCCCGAAACCATCCTGCGCCTGCAGAGCTTGGACTTGATGGCGAGCACCATTGTGGAAGGATTCGCCGCCGGCCTGCATCGCAGCGTTTTCAAAGGTTCCAGCATCGAGTTTGATCATCACCGACCCTTCGCGCGGGGGGACGACACCCGTCAGCTTGACTGGCGTGTCTGGGCCAAGACCGACCGTTGGCACATCAAGCAGTACGCGGAAGAAACGAACATGCGCGTTCACATCGTCGTGGACGCCAGCGCCTCCATGAGATTCGCGTCCGGTGCCGTCTCGAAATTCGACTATGCCCGGTGCTTGGCGGCGGCCTTTGCCTATCTGGCATTTCGCCAACACGACCCTGCCGGGCTGGCGATCATCCAAGGGGACACGCGCTCGTTCTTGCCGGCTCGCTCGCATCCTTCACAACTGCACCGAATCCTGCAAACGCTCGCACAGGCACAAGCGGCTGGCGCGGCGGACGTGGGAGCTGCCCTGCCCATCATCGCCGGCAAGATTCACCGTCGCTCGCTGATCGTGTTGATCAGCGACTTGCTTGACGAACCGGAACCGATCACCCGCGCCCTGACTTCGTTCAGCCGCCGTAACCATGAGCTGATCGTTCTGCAGATACTGGACAATGCGGAGATTCGATTCCCCTTTCAAGAAATGAGCCGGTTCGTTGACCCGGAAAGCGCGCGCCGTCTGGAACTGCAACCTGACGGCATCCGGCACGATTACGCGCGCTGCCTGTCCGAGTTGACTCAACAATACCGGCGAACCTGCGGCGCACACGGAATTGAGTACGAGCAGTTCGACACCACGACGGCGTTTGACACGGTTCTCGGCCGGTATCTTGCGCGCCGCTTGACCGTGCGCTGAGTTGCATCTGTTCAGTGACCGCGCACATGTAAGCCGATGTGTCCAGACCTTTGAACAGCTTGAGCGGGTTACCATCGTGCTTGGCCGGCAAGCCGAGAGGAAAAGCGAAAATCAGATCTCCCTGACAGGCACTGGCCTGCGGGGAATGTTGTCCGTCCTCGCTGTTGGGTGGCACGGTCTCTGCCACGGTTCCGCGACTGATTCGTGTGTAAAGGGTAGCAACAAAGAAGGGATCAAGGGTATGGACTGTTTGACTGCATTTCCGAAGCGTAACCTGTTTGTCTTGATGTTTCTCGCGGCAGCGATCGGGAGCCTGCCGGCTCCGGCTGAGGAAGGAAAATGGACGGACAATCTCTTCCTCGATGGCGCAGGCGGATTTGAAAAGCCCACCGGCGAAGACAGCACGGCCTTCGGATCCATCGGCGTGAACTTGGGACTGCCCATTCTGCCGAACCAAGATCACAACGGCGTCGCGTGGGGACTTCAGTTGGGCGGCGACATCAAGTTCCGCGAGGACAACCCCGAGTACGACATCACGGTGGGCGTCTTTGCCCGCAACCTGGTGGTGCGCGACCAACAAGCAGCCGTGGCGATGTTGATGGATTACCGGCACAGCGCGTATCACCACGACATATTCGCGTTGCGACCGATCGCGGGCATCACCCTCACCAAACAAGACAGCATCGCGCTCACCGGTGTCATTGGACTCAACGATGACAAGGAAGAGTTTGACAACCGGATCATCCGAGTTGAGACGACTGACCGCATCCAAGCCATTTGGACCCGCGAATGGACGGACCGGATCACGACGGAGTTTTCAGGCGGTTACCAGTTCAGCGATGTGGACGAAGGATTCGGCGGAGCGCAAATCGTCTATGGATTGAACAAACACATGGACGTGGCGGTGGGCGGAGAAATCAACGGCAACGGTAACTACTCGGCCGGCATCACCTTCTCCTATCACGTTGGAGGACTCGGCCGGCACGCATCCGTTCACAACATTCGCAGCAGCGGCGCGGGATTCTACACCCCGTTCCCGAAGCGCAGTTTCCCGGCCATGTGGCACAAGACCGAATCCAACAAACCGAACAAGACTCGCGGCACGGGTGGTGGCGGAACCGGAAATGACAATGGCGACGGAAATGGTTCCGGCAGTGGCGGAGACGGCGGTTCAGGCGGCACCGATGACGGATCAGGCAATGGTGGAGGCGGAACCGACAACGGTGGCGGCCCCGGCACAGGTGGTGGCGACACCGGTAGTGGCGGTGGCAGCCCCGGTACAGGCGGCAACGATTCCGGCAACGGCGGCGGCGGATCGGGCGAACCGGGCTGCGTGCACTGTAACCACTCCGGCGGGGCGGACGGCACGAATCCCGGCGGCGGTGGCAATGACAACGGTTACAACAACCCCGGGCAAGGCAACGGTCCAGAACGGTAGGACCATTCTCTCCCATCCGGCAGCCCCTCGTCTGGCCGTGAGGCCGTCGAGGGGCATGCTTCTTCCATAAATCTGGCCGTCACTCGTGCCGCATGTCTCATCAGGCTTGGGAACAAGGTTGCCCTGCTGTCTGTTCGTGTCTGTGTCCGCCCTTTGCGTCCGTTCGTCTGCTCCTGCCGGCCATGGACAGAGAGTTCCACTCAGATTGGTCTCATCATCTCCGGCGGAGACCTTGCCGCCCGCAAGAGCCAGCATCCGCCGAGCACGAGGCAAGTCATGGCATGCTCTACCGCGCTGTTGATTCAGTGTGAGACACGACCAGGAACGGGCGCCATTTTTCCAGCAGCTTGTCCCCCACGCCGGGAACCTTGCGCAGTTCATCCACGGTCTTGTAGGGGCGATGCTCGATGATCC
>CAZEQV010000402.1:0-2905 GCA_964514435.1 uncultured Verrucomicrobiota bacterium | reverse complement strand
CTGGTTGGCCTGGCCGGTGCCGCGCTCATCATGCGCCGTCGCCGGTGACGTGGCGTCTCCGCTCAGACGGAACGATTGAGTCGGGAAACCCACAAGCTTCTCCTTTTTCTTGGCTGACCCCAAACAGACAGATGGAGGGTCGCGCTCTGGCGTCGTTTCGGGAATGATCCAACGCGCGCCTGTGGGATTTTTTTGCTTGCCTTCCGCAAACGAAGGAGTAGAGTTTCTCGTCAATTTGTTAAGAATCTGGTAAGGGGAGGTTTGGGCATATGTGTACTACACGACGAGTTTCAATGATGCTGTTGGTTGTGTGCGCAACGGTAATTGTCGCCAGCCAACAGTCACGCGCGGCCACCAACGTCTGGGATGGCGATACGGACGCGCTGTGGACGAATGTCAACAACTGGGTAGGGGGCACTGCGCCGGCCAACGATCTGATCACGGACGTAGCCCAATTCACCAACGATGTGGCTTATGCCAACTGGCCCACAATCAACGTCAACCGAAGCGTGGGCGGTCTCGACATGCAGGGCACGGGTTTCCTGCAACTCACGGTCAACAGTGGCGTGACGTTGACCATCGGCAACTTTGGCCTGACCGGCACGGGTGGATTGCAGAAACTCGCGACGGGAACAATCACCGTTGGGACGAGCAGCTTTGCCAAGCATGAAGGCGGCACGGTCATTTCGGCAGGAACGGTTGTGTTCGACCGCACCAGCGCGGGGAGCTATGGATTCGGCAGCGGACTGATTACGCTGGACGGCGGAACGTTGCGTGCGCGCGGAAACGCCAGCAGCACGTTCGTCTTGACCAACGACTTCACGGTGGCCAGCAACGGCGGGACAATTGATTTTTCCCGAGTTGGCAACAATCCCCGCTGGAACTATACCGGTGCGCTCTTGCTGGACGGCAATCTGCGGTTGCGATCGGATGCGGGTGGTGATGGCCAGAGCGGCTTCTTGTTCGATTATCAGGGCGGCATCAAGGTCACCAACGACAACCGCCACATCACGGTCGAGATTGCTGCAAACAATGGCATGCTGATCAGTGGCGGGTTCACCGAGGACGTGGCCGGGCGGCGCGTCGAACTGACAGCCACGAGCACCTCACGCTTGATCGTCCTCAGTGGCGACAACACGGGGCTGACCGGCGGGTTCGACATTCTCAACGGCGGCGGCACACGGATCCGGTTCGACAATCTCGCGGCCATGGGCGGGGGTGATGTCAGCGTGGGAACCAACGCCTTCATCGGACTTAACTTCGCCACCAATGCGGTATCCTTGACGGCAGCCTTGGGGAAACTGACCACCTCATCGGCTGGCGTGCTGGGATTGGATTCCGGAACGGTGACCAACGACCTCAATTTCAGCGCCAGTGGATTGAACCGGGATATTCGGCTTGGATCGTCCGGCAACGGCACGTTCACCGGGGCGCTGACCGCGTTTGACCCGAACACCTACAAGATTGGCGGTGGCGGCGGCACATTGACGTTCACTCGCACCAACACCTTCACCGGCGCGCGCGACTTGGATGTGGGCACTCAGGGCAGCGTGTTGGCCGGCAATATTGACTTGCGCGCCCCGCAGGACCTTAGCGGCATCGTGCGTGTGACAGCCAATAACCTCATCCTGTCGGTCAGCAATGCGCTGTCCACCACGCTGATTCAGAACAATAGCAGCATCACCATCACGCACAAGCAAGGCTACGCCGGTTCGAATCTGTTGGTGCGGCTGGACACCGCAGTGAATTGGAATCTCCCGTCACCCCCCGGTCGCGTCCGCACCACGGCTTCGGGCAGCAACATCACACCATTCGGCACCGGCTCCTTGAACATTGAGCGCGGCATGGTGGAAGTTGCCCCCGGCGCGTCCGGGTTGACCACGATCAGCTATCCTATCGTATTCGGCGCGATGGGCGAGTCGCACTTGTATCTGAATAATTACCGTTCGGGAACGACCACCGGCGCGTTGGAATTCACCGCCTCCAGCCTGACTCGCTCCAACCAGGGCGGCTTGTTCATCGGTTGGAATCAGGCCAACGGCGGCATCGGCGTCGCGGGCAACACCGTGCGCTTTTACATCACCGGGCAAGCCGTAACCAACTTCCTGTCGCCCTACATCGTGACGAGCAGCGGCAATGGCGACCGCAATCCGGTCTTTACCCAATACGGGGCCAATGGTCTGGAGCGGGTGACTATGTCATCCCACAGTGGCGCGTTTACCCCGGCGGCCAACGACGGCACGGAGAACCTCAACATCACTGCCGACGCGACCATCACTAACAATCTCGATGTGTTGTCGCTGCGTCTGGTCAATAGCGGCACCGACCTCTTTCGCAGCAATGCAGTGGCTGCCACCACGGTGACGATTCGCAGCGGCGGGTTCATCAGCACCTTCGGGATAGCGGCCGTCAATGTTCAACCCAACCTGATCTTCGGCATTGCGGACAACCCCGTCGAAGCCGTGATCTGGGAGATGTCGGGACAAAGCAGCACATTTGCCAACCGACTCCAGATGAGCGGCGACATCACGGCCGACGGCCTGACCAAGCTGGGCATGCTCTCCAAGGACAACGATGGTGGCACCGGGCGCACGTGGCTGCTCCTGACCGGCAACAACAACATCCTTGGCCGCATCGCTGCCCAAGAAGGCAACATCGTTCTCGGCAGCGCCGGTGCGGCCCATGAGAGCAACACGGTGTTCACCACCGAAGCCGGTGGCATTTACTTCAACGTCAACGAAACGCTGGCCGGCCTCGAAGGCCCCGGCGGTATCGGCTCCTCCGTCAATGGAAGCGGCGCGTTTACCCGGTTGCTGACGCTCAACGTCGCCAGCAACACGACGTACGCTTCCGGCATCGCCCTGCGCGATGAAAGCGCTGCCAACAGCCGCTTCTTCGCCCTGAC
>CAZEQV010000401.1:0-2909 GCA_964514435.1 uncultured Verrucomicrobiota bacterium | reverse complement strand
ATTCAGGTTGGCACATAATTCGGGGTCACCTCAGTCAACCTCCGAGGTAGCTGCGTTTGATGTTGTCGTTGTTCATGAGATTGGCGGCGGTATCCTCCAATACGATGCGGCCGGTTTCCAGCACATATCCACGATGAGCAATGTGCAGGGCCATGTTCGCGTTCTGTTCCACCAGCAGGATGGTGGTTCCTTGCCGGCTGATGTCGCGGATGATTTCAAATATCTGAATGACAATCTTCGGGGCGAGTCCCAACGACGGTTCGTCCAACAACAACAATTTCGGGTTGGCCATCAAGGCCCGCGAAATGGCCAGCATTTGCTGTTCGCCCCCGCTGAGGGTTCCGCCCAACTGGTTTTGCCGCTCTTTCAAAATCGGGAACAACTCGTAGGCACGCTCGATGCCTTCGGCGATGCCAGCATCGTGACCGCGATGAAACGCGCCCATTTCCAAATTCTCGCGCACGGTCAGCCGTGGAAATATGCGTCGTCCCTCCGGCACCTGGCTGATTCCGCGCCGGACAATCTCATCAGGGGGCAGATTGTGGATCGGCCTTCCTTCGAACATGATGTTGCCTTGCCGGCATCGGTTGACGCCACAGATTGTCATAAGCGTCGTGGACTTGCCGGCTCCGTTGGCGCCCAGCAACGTCACGATTTCACCCGCGGCGACGGTCAGATTCAGTCCGTGCAAGACTTCGATCGGACCATATCCGGTATGCACACTCTCAAGCTTGAGCACTGTCGTCATATTGTTTGCCGAGATACGCTTGGATGACTACGGGATTGTTCGCCACCTCACCGGGCGTGCCGACCGCCAGGGTCTCGCCATGATCAAGCACGGCGATGCGATGGGAAATGCTCATCACCAGTTTCATGTGGTGTTCAATGAGGATCACCGTGATGCCGCGCGCGCGAATCTTTTCGATCAACTCCATGATCCGGCCAATTTCATTGGGATTCATTCCCGCGCCGGGTTCGTCCAGCAACAGCAGTTGTGGCTCGGTGGCCAGGGCGCGGGCGATCTCCAGCCGTCGCTGGTCGCCGTAGGAAAGGTTGCGCGCCCAAACATCGGCCTTGCCGGTCAGCCCGACAAACTCCAGTTCCCGGCAGGCGCATCGAACGGATTCGCGTTCCGAGGAACAGGCCTTGGGGGATGCCACCAGGGAATGCAGCCAGCCGGTCGCGCAGCGGCAGTGGCGTCCCACCATGACGTTCTCCGCCGCGGTCATTTCGGCAAACAACCGCACATTCTGGAATGTTCGCGCCATGCCCAGGCCGGTGACCTTGTGGGGCGGCAGCCCGGTCACGTCCTGGTCTTGAAACCGGATCCTGCCGGCCGTGGGCGGATAGAAGCCGGTCAGGCAATTGAAGAACGTGGTCTTGCCGGCGCCGTTGGGACCGATGATGGAGAAGATTTCCCCGGCGTGGACAGTGAGGCTGACATCGTTGACGGCTTTGACGCCGCCGAAGCGCATGGACAGCGAGGACGTTTGCAGCAACGGCGTCATGTTGGCTGTTCCTCGATTTCGATCTTGCGGCGCACGCTTCCGAGCAGGCCTTGCGGACGCCAGATCATCATCACGATCATGACCGCCCCGAAAATCATCAGCCGGTAATCCAACAGGGCAGGGAACTCGTCGCGCAGAATCTGCGGCACCAGATACAACACGGCCGCGCCGAGCAACGGCCCCGGACCGCTGCCCATGCCGCCGAGGATGACCATCGAGAGGATGAGCACGGATTCGTCGAACTTGAAAATGTCCGGTTCCACATAACCTTCCCGGGCGACATAGATGACGCCGGCGACGGACGCCCACATGGCGCTGAACACAAACGCCATGACCTTCATGCGAACGGTGTTGATGCCCATCGCGCGGGCGGCGGTTTCGTCTTCGCGGATGGCCATCCACGCGCGTCCGATTCGGGAGTTCACGAGGTTGCGAACGAGCCACAGACTCAGCAGCAGCAAGGCCAGCACCACGTAGTAGGCGGTTTGTTCGCCCGACCGGGCAAAGGGAAAGATGACCATGTCCGGCAGCTTGGGGATCTTGCCGGCATGGGAAATGGCGATACCGAGGTCGCCGTTGGTGAGGCCGGGCGTGTTCTTGAGCACGAACCTGACGGTCTCTCCGAATCCCAGTGTCACGATAGCCAGATAGTCGCCCCGCAGACGGATGGACGGCAGCCCGACGAGAAATCCCATCGCGGCGCCCGTGACCAAGGCCGGCAGGAGCGCGGCGTAGAACGGCACGCCCCACTTCAGGTGCATGATGCCGAACGTGTACGCGCCGATGGCGTAAAACGCCGCGTACCCGAGCACGAGCAAGCCGGTCATGCCGACGGTGAGGTTGAGGCCCATCGCCAGGATCATGTACAGGCCGGTGAAGATGGCCAGTCCCAGGTATTTGTCCGACAAGAATACCGGCAGGACGGCGGCCGCCACGATGCCGGCCACGATCCAGTTTCGACGGGTGCGGGAAGAAACGTTCTCGGCGTAGTTGGCCCAGCCGGATCGCTGCCACAACTTGGCCAGCGCCAGCGCACCGGCGACGATGGCCGCGACGAGGAGGATGCCCGGCCAGCGTTCACGCAACCAGCCCGGCCAGCCGGTATGGATGAATTGGATTCTCTCGGTGTTCCAACCGGCCACCAGTTGGCGGGTACCGGTATCGTAGTTAATTCGGACGAACACAAACGGCGACACCAGACACAGAATCCACACGGCCAAGAGCCAGCGCTGGATGGTTGGCCGGGCGGCATTCATAGTTTCTCCGCGACGCGTTCCCCGAGCAGTCCGCGGGGACGCAGGATCAGCACGAGCATCAGCACGGCGAAGGCGACCACGTTTTGCCAGTCGCTGCCCCACGGTTGGGAAGCGGTCCACGATTCGGCCAGTCCGATGAGGATGC
>CAZEQV010000400.1:0-2915 GCA_964514435.1 uncultured Verrucomicrobiota bacterium | reverse complement strand
GCCGTTGTGTACTGGGCGAGTTGGTAGTAGGCCACGCCCATTGTGTACATGCCCTCGAGAAACACATCGCGCATCGGTCCCTGCAACGGTTCATCCGGCTTCTCCAATACCTGAATGTGGCGCAGATACTTCAGGGCCTCCTGCTCCTTTCGCGTGTCGGCGAAGTGTTTGCCCAATGCCAGGTGGGCCTTGAAACGCACCGGACTTTCCGGAAACCGCTCGATCACAGTTTCCAGCATGCGGATCGCCCGCTCAAACTCGCGGGCCGCGAGAAGGTCTTCGGCGGATTTGATCAACCGCTCCGCAGCCGCATCGGTTTCGGATGCGGCGGCGGCGTTGGCTGATTCATCCGGCCGCACATCCGTCCCGCCAGCGGTCATGGTTCGGCCGGGTTGTTTGGGGCGGTTGCCGGCGCCTTCGCCTTGTCGTCCTCCCCCCTGCTTTCGTTCCTGTGACATGACCGGCAAGCTGATTGTTCCCAGCATCACCGCGATGACACATATTAGCATCCATTTATTTTTCGACATCAATTCCTCCTCCGATACGCACGCCCATCCGTTCCAACTCCAGGTGAGCTGAACTGGACTGCCCGCTCTTGGGATACTTCTTTAACACCGCCCGAAGCGCGGCGATGTGCTGCTCCCGGTCGCCGGCCTGTTTGTACACTCCGGCGATTCTCAACGCCGCTTCGGGCGCAAAGTTCTTGAAAAAGTTTTCCACCTCGCGCAGTTGCGCGATGGCCTGATCAATCCGTCGGAGTTTCACGTAGCAATCAGCAATCCTCCACAGGTTGTCCGGCGCATTGTTGCACATCTGGTAGACCGGTATCGCCTTCTCGTATTCTTTCGCCGAATACAACAGGTCGGCCTTGATCAACGTCGCTTCATCGGCGTAGGCGGGGAACTTCATGACCTCATCGGCCAACGGCAGGCCGTTCTTGATGTCGGCTTGCGAAGCATAGAACCGCAGCAACTCCACCGTCCCAAGCTCCTTGTCGCCGACCATCATGCACACGTCTTTGACCACACCGGGATCCTTCTTCCAAAAGTACCGGGCCAGACTCACCTTGTCGGCATCCGACATCTCGCCAAACTTGATCTTGTTGAAAACCGACCGCCCCATTTCGGCATTCTGAACGTCGTCGTATAACGTCTTCATCAGGCCGATCACAACGGCATTGCTCATCTTGGCAAAATTGAGCTTCGCGTAGTAATCATTGACCTTGTCCTTCTGGGCTTTGAACAGCCGAATCCATTTGATGATGCGCGCAAAGTCGTCAGGCTTCTGGTGTTTGGCAAACTGATTATCCAGACGTTCCATCCACTTCTCCACGCTCATCTCGTGCGCCATGCGGAAGTCCGCCACATCAATCTGAAAGTCATCCCAATCCGGGAACTTCTTCTCCATCACATCCGCCCAGTATTTGTAGTAACGCTTGCGCAACGCCTCCTGGTCTTGGGGAAACTCACCGTACCGGCGAACGGCCATGCGCACGCGCTCCCAGTAATCGCGGCTCTCGCCGACTTCGCCCTCGATTTTCATCGGCTTGGGATCAAAGGTTTTCACCGCGACATAGAACCGGCGCAGGTTCGGCTCGTTCGGGCTGGTGCGGATATGATGTTCCATCGCGCGGGCAATGGCGTAATAGGATGCTTCCGGGTTTTGGTTGCGGAAGGTCGTAGCCACTTGCTCGTAGTATTGGATGGCCTGATCCGGTTTACCCTGCTTGACCAATTGATCCGCCAACTGATTGAACGCCGTCGCGCCAAAGTAATGTTTGTTGTATTCCTGATCGGCCGCCATCGCGGCCCAAGACTTGATGGCCTTGTCCACGTCGCCGTTCTGCCAGTGGCACTGGCCGATGTGATACAGGGCGGGTGCCGCATACGCCACCACGTTCGGGAAATAATCCAACACCTCTTGATACGCCTTGATCGCCTCGAACCGTTTGTCCCCCAAATGAAGGCACCGGGCTTTCCTCAACAACGCATACGCAATCGCCCGCGACTTCGGAAACTCCAAGATGAATGCATCGTATTCTGCGTGCGCCTGCTTGAAATCGTTCTTGTTGAACACGGCATCCGCCTTGCCCAAGCGGTGAGCTTCGAACGTGTCCAACAGCTTGAAGTCCTCGGGCGAAAACTGCACCTCAGGACCGCGCGAACCCCCGCCACCTCCGCCGCCGCCAGCTTTGGCGGCCGTCACAGACACCAGATCGGTGACCGTGCAAACCACGCACCAGACACACAACAACAACATATGCCGAACGAGTATCATTGGAGAATGGACTGAGTACCGGTCGTATCCCTGACAAACACCCCTTGAAAACACCCTCAACGTTGTTTGGTTGCGAAAGATGTTTGATATTCCAACTTCCGCGTGAGAACAATCAACCAACCCGAACCACCCCGCATGGACACCCTTACCCTATCACCCGAACTCCGTGACTGGCACAAATCGGTCGCGGTTGAGTGCAACAATCGCGCTTGGGAATTGTCCGTCCGTTCCCGGTCGGCTGCCGAAGACCGGGAAATGCTCACCGCCGCCCATGCCTCCGCTTATCACTGGACGCTCATCGGCACCGAACAAAACCGGATGCGCGCCATCATGTTGCTGGCGGAGGTTCACGCGCTGCTCGGTCACGGCAATACGGCGCTCTCGCTCGCCGAAGAAATGCGCGCCTATTTTCTCGGTCGCAGCGACACGCCCGACTGGGAACTAGCTTTCGTGCACGGCATCCACGCCCACGCAGCCTATACAGCCGGCAACCTTGCCCTGCACCGAGCCTCGTACCAACAAGCCCAAACAGCTTTCGCCCTCGTTGCCGACAAAGAAGACCGCGCGATCATCGCAAATACCTTTGCTCACATACCTGTCCCGGTCGGATGACTCCATTCAGCCCGAACGCATCGCAG
>CAZEQV010000399.1:0-2945 GCA_964514435.1 uncultured Verrucomicrobiota bacterium | reverse complement strand
ACGGTGCCGGGGGCGCGGACATCGCGGCCGATGTGCGTCAGCCGAATCTTGAAAGGCCATTTTTGTTTGAGCGCACCGGCATCTTGGGGGCGCACCGTAAAGAGAAGCTCAAAGTCTTCGCCATCATGGAGGGCGCTGTGAACGGTCTTGTTGGCCGGTATGCTGGCTGTGGAAAGTTCAAAGCCGATGCCGGGCGTGATCATGTGGAAGATGTCGCTGCCGAGTCCGTCGCTGATGTCCATCATGGCGCGAATGCGGAAATGTTGGGTGAGCCATCGGGCTTCGGTTACGCGCGGTGTGAAAGTGAGATGACGGCTGGAGCGGAATGAGTTGCCGAGTTTGCCGGTTACGAACACCAGGTCACCGGGTTTTGAGCCTGCGCGGCGTGTGAGCCGGTGGCGTTCCACTTCGCCGAGCACGGTGATGACGATGAACGGTTCCTGTCGGACGTGGCAGGTATCGCCACCCACAACCTGGCAGTTGAATGCGCGCGCCACGGCATGAATTCCGGCATAGATGCGTTTGACGTAGCTGACCGGCGTGGTGGAGCGAAGTCCGATGCTGACGACGGCCCACCGGGGTTGTCCGCCCATGGCGGCGATGTCGCTGAGATTGCGGGCCATCGCTTTCCAGCCAACCCGGTAAGGTGATGTGCCGGCGAGGTAGTGTATGCCTTCGACAACGGGATCGCAGGTGAGGAGCAGTCGTGTGTCGTCGCGGTGGGAGGGCAGCACGGCACAGTCGTCACCGGCAAGCGGGATGTCTTTGCGGAGTTGGGCGATGAGTCCGAATTCACCGATGTCGCGAACGGTTTTCATGAGTGGTAGCGGACGTAAAGGAGAAGGCCGAGGTTGGTGAGGTTGAAAACGGCGTGCATGGTGACCGGGACGAGGATCGAGCCTGTCCATTCATAGGCCAAGACCAGCGCCACGGCGAGGACGAACAGGGGGACAATGGAGGGGAGATGAAAATGAACCGTCGCGAAGAGGGCGGATACGATGGCGATGGCCGGCCAGATTCCCATGCGGTATTTGAGGGCAGGATAGGCGAATCCGCGGAAGAAGAACTCTTCAAACACCGGCGCGACAATCACCGCCAGCGCCACGGTCAGCAGGATGAGAAACGTGGAGTCGGTTTCGACAAGGATGCTGACGATGGGTTGAGGAGATGTATCCCAATGAAATCTGGCGGAGAGCCGGTTGTAGATGGCGAACGCGTATGCCAGGGGCGGGACGGCGGCCAAGTAGAGGACGACGCCGGTGGCCAGCAATCGGGCGCGGGAAACGGCGCAGAGTCCAAACGCTTCGCGCCAGTCGATTTGCCGGCGACGGACGAAAAGGGCAAATCCGGCCAGAAAGAAAGACTTGAGAATGATGTCGGAGCTGAGCGCCACGCTGGTTGAGATTGTCGAGTGTTCGCCGTAGCGAGAAGTGACGAGGGTGTAGATCAACGAGCCGCATGCAAATATGGCGCACATGGCGGCCCCGCCCACAGCGATTTCGAGGATTCCCCAAGGTTTGGATGTGATCTTGAACGTGAAAGGTGAGGCTGATTCGGGGCGTCGTTGGCTGAGTATCAATCTGATGAGCAAGTATATGTCGCAGAGAAGCCCCAAGGCAAACAGTCCCACCGCCGCGCCGGCCAGGATGGGGTGGGTGGCCAGGAGTTCGGCCTCGGACATATCCTTCAGTGGCGTGGATCCTGTGGCAAGCGGCCACGCGCCCAAGTGAAAATTGATCGTTTCACCCATCATTTGTGTCAAAGTACGCAACAGGTCGAGGAATTAGCAACTCCATTCACCTGTTGCCGTTGGCCTTGTCAGTCTCATCATGGCAGGGTAGTATCTCGCCGCAGATAACAATCTCAAATAGGGAAAACAGATGAAAAAAGTTAGCTTCGTATTGGGGTCATGGGCAGGAATCGGATTGTTGATGGCCGCATTGGTGGTCGCTGCCGCGCCGACGGCGCAAGGGCAGGACGCGACCCCGGCGGGGAACTCTCCCGCGGCAGGCGGCACACCGAGCATCAAGTTCGACAGTGAAGTTTACGATTTCGGCAAGACATCGCGGGTGTCGGCGGTGACCGGCACCTTCACGTTCACCAACGTGGGTGACGGCGTATTGACCATTCAACGCCCCAACACCAGTTGTGGATGCACAGTGGCCGGCGTGAAGCCCGAGACCGTCAAGCCGGGCGAAAAGGGCGAGCTGACATTCACTCTCAACGTCGGCAACATTCGTGGGCACACCGAGAAGACCATCACCGTGCCTTCCAATGACCCGAAGCATCCCCTGGTTAAACTCACCATCAAGGCGGATGTGCAACAGATATTTGAGCTGCAGCCCTCCACACTCTACGTTGGCGACATCCGCATGGGTGAAGAGACCAATCTGACCGTCAGCGTCAAGCGCACGGACGGCGAGAAACTGAAAATTCTCAAGTCCGAAATGAGCAGCGAGATGGTCAGTGCCGAAGTTGTGCCCGGCGAGGATGCCGAAGGCCAGACGGCCACTATCAAGGTGAAAATCAAAGGCGTGGGCCAGGCCCGCCGGTTTGGCGAATCATTGCGGTTTTATGCTGAAGACACCCCCCAGCCATCGTTCACCGTTCTGGCCAGTGGACGGTTGATGGGCGATTTGAGCATGCAGCCGGAAGTGTTGGTCTGGCCGGTTCCTTCGGCCGAGCGATTCCCCGGTCCGACGCCCGAGGCGACGACGACACGACGCATCAAAGTGACCAGCACCCGCGCGGGGCGCAAACTCGAATTGTCGAACGTGGCTGCCAGCGTGCCGCAAATCAAGGTCGAGGTCGTGACTTTGGAAGAGGGGCAATCCTACGAGATCATTGCCAAGTTGCCGGAAGCGCCGCCAGACACGCTTCGTTGTGCGATCACGTTTGACACCAACTTCTCCGAACAGCCCAAGGCGTTCGTGCCGGTCACGGTG
>CAZEQV010000398.1:0-2945 GCA_964514435.1 uncultured Verrucomicrobiota bacterium | reverse complement strand
TTGCGATGTTGAACAATCTCGTGCAGGTCATGGTCACGTCGCTGGGCAAGTGCACCGCGCCGGTAGCGGTGTTGGTGACGGGCCCGCCGAATCAAGCCGGCGTGGTGCTCGGGGCCGGCAAGAAGATGAACGTTGTGTTCGACGTGACGTTCAGTTGCGCCAACGACCCGGCGAAGTTCGACAAGAAGACGGGCGAGGGTGGGGACTATGAGTTCACGGTGCACGTGAACCACGCCGCGCTGGACGGTCAGGCGGACACGATGCCGGCCAACGACGATTGTCCGCGCGACCCGAACCCGGCGACCAAGGACAAAGGCTGTGGCGGCAAGGGGCCGGAGGGCGCGTTGCTGACCGATGTGGTCATGAAATAGTGCCACGGTTGGGCGTTGAGCGGCTTCGCTCCGCGCGGCTTCGCTCCATTGCATTTCCCCGGACGCGGGACTATCCTGATCGCGTCGGGGGTCTCGATGAACGTGCCGTCCTGCATCCTGGCGGAATCAATCCTCACAACTCACGCTGCTCTCGTCCTGCATCCGCACCGCGGTGACGCACGAAACTCTGGTCGTCGGTTCGCAGTGACGCCGTCAGGCGTTTCGTTCATTCGTCGCACGCGCCCAATGCAACGCCTCACGGCGTCACTACGAACCCACCGCGCCCAGGCAACCGGGGAGGAATACACGATGAAACCGTTTCTTATCACGATGCTCTTGCTCTCTTCCACGCTCGCTGCAGCCGCGGAAACCAGGCTCGTGCCCGGCTATGGCCAGCTTCCGTTGCGCTTCGAGGCCAACGCAGGACAAGCGGATGCGCCGGCGAAATTCCTCTCCCGCGGTATGGGATATAATCTCCACCTGACTTCCACGGAGGTCGTGATTGCTTTCCCCGGGCACGATACAGTCCTCCGCCTCCGATTGGTTGGTGCAAACCAAAACGCGGCGCTGACGGGGATCGAAAAACTGCCAGGCACAGCGAACTACTTTTCGGGCCGCGATCCAGATTGCTGGCGCACGAGCATCCCGAGCTACGCGAAAGTCAAAGTCGAATCAGTGTACCCGGGCGTGGACGTGGAGTATTACGGCAACCAGCATCAACTGGAATACGACCTGATTGTGGCTCCCGGCACCGATCCCGGCGTGATCACACTGCTCATGGAGGGCGCCGACCGACTCGAAATTGATGCCACGGCGACTTGGTGGCGCAGACCGGCGGACGGGAGGTTTATTGGCGCAAACCGCGCGTTTACCAGGAAGTAAACGGTCTCCGACACGATGTGGCCGCGAGCTACTGTCTTGTGGACGAATGCACGATCGGTTTTGACCTGGGTGCGTTTGACGCGAGCAGCGCTCTGGTCATTGACCCCGTGCTGAGTTACTCCACGTTTCTTGGTGGGGAATTCGATGATACGGGCACCGCAATCGCCGTGGATGATCAAGGCAACGTGTATCTCGCGGGCTCACTCGGCGCAGCCGCCTGCAACGGCTCCATCGCAAAATTGGATGCCAGCGGCACCAATCTGATCTATTGCACCTCGCTGGCCTCTGCCTCGGTACGCGCCATAGCGGTGGACAACGTCGGCAATGTGTATCTGACGGGGGTTGCCAACTCCACCAATTTTCCAACTGTGAACGCGATCCAGCCGAACTTCGGCGGGAGCACATTCCAGCTCCCAGCAGATGCCTTCCTCGCCAAGTTGAATCCCGACGGGTCCGCGCTCGTGTACTCGACGTTTCTCGGCGGCACTGAGACCGATGAAGGGAACGGCATCGCTGTGGACCTCGAAGGCAATGCGTACGTTACCGGCATCACGCTCTCGACCAACTTCCCAACCGCAAACGCCCTGCAAACAGGTTTCCATGGGGAACTGGTCGGCTTGGTCCATCCCGACGCATTCGTGACAAAGCTGAATCCGAGCGGAAGCAGTTTTGTTTATTCCACCTACCTCGGTGACACGGAAAACGAATACGGATTTGCCATCGCGGCCGATACCAACGGGAATGCCTGCGTCGCCGGCGCCACAACTTCGACCAACTTCCCCACGCTCAACGCAACACAATCGGCCCTGGCCGGCGGCACGGATGTCTTCGTGACGAAGCTCAACCCGGCGGGGACGGCGCTTCTGTATTCAACCTATCTTGGCGGCGGCGGCGAAGACTGTGCGTGGGACATCCGCTTGGACGATGCGGGCAACGCCTACGTGACGGGCCTGACACAATCCACCAACTTTCCCGCGGTGAACGCGCTGCAGCCGCTGCTCAATGGAACGGGCACCGCCTTCGCTCCGGACGCGTTCGTGACCAAGATCGGGCCGACCGGCGGCAATTTGGTTTACTCCACCTATCTCGGCGGCAACGCTAATGATAACGCCAACGCCATTGCCGTGGACAGAGACGGCAACATGGTGGTCACCGGGACCACCGACTCAACCAACTTCCCGACCATGCTGGCCATTCAATCCGTCCTTGCCGGAGGCGGCGACGCATTCGTGACCAAACTCCGTCCCGATGGCGGCGCGCTGATTTACTCGACGTATCTCGGCGGCTTCGACGCCGGCGGGCCGGATGTGGATGTCGGCAACGGCATTGCCGTTGATGCGGTGGGTAACGCCTACGTAACGGGGAAGACCCGATCGCCGGGGTTCCCGACGAAAAACGCCCTCCAGCCCGCCATTGGCAGCTTTTTCGGCACCGACGCCTTCATCACCCAGATCGTCCAACTCGCCGACGTGTCCGTGAGCAAGACCGCCTCGCCCGATCCTGTGGCAGTGGGCAGCAACGTAACCTTTACCCTCACAGTCTCAAATCAGGGCGAGGTCACGGCCACCGGAGTAACGGTGAGCGACAACTTGCCGCCCGGGCTGGACGTTGTATCGGTGAGTACGAGCCAGGGAAGCTGCAGCCAGACCGGCAGCACTATCACCTGCGAGATGGGTTCGCTGAGCAACAGCG
>CAZEQV010000397.1:0-3012 GCA_964514435.1 uncultured Verrucomicrobiota bacterium | reverse complement strand
CAACAGTGGGACAAGGACAAGCGGCCATGGTTTCGCGTGCAGCGTCCCGGTGCCGCGCCGGTGGAAACGCGCGATCCGTATTTGTATGCGACGAACGTGCCGGCCAAGAACCCGTTGCCGGCCGATCACCCGCGTCATGCCGCCTGTGAAGGATTGAGTCTGATCACTTCCTACGCGCCGACCGGCACCGTCTGGCAGTTGCTGGGATTCCGCCGGGATGAAACCAGGTAGATCAAGAGATGCGATCACTAAATGAACCCAAAGCGCTCCAACATCCTCTACCTCCACCCGGCCGACATCGGCCGGCATGTCGAACCTTACGGGTACGCAGTGCGGACGCCGAACATGCAGCGGATCGCCGAGATGGGGGTGACATTTCGCAACGCGTTCTGCACGTCGCCATCGTGCAGCCCCTCGCGTGCAGCGTTGCCGACCGGGCAATACCCGGTCCAGAACGGAATGCCGGCGCTCACGCACCAAGGATGCCTGCTCAACGACTACCAGAAGCACCTCGTCCACACGCTCAAAGCGGCCGGCTACTTCACCTTGCTGGCCGGTCATCAGCACATTCACCCGCGGCTCACGCAGTTCACCGAGGACGGTCGCGAGATCACGCCGGGCGAGGCGATCGGGTATGACCTCGATTGAGACAAGGATGACAACGACGGCGACGTGCGCGTGCGTGAGGTTTTGCGCGGCGAACACAAGACGCCGTGGTTCATTGACTGCGGGTTCCTGCAGACCCACCGGCCCTTCCCGGAGCCGACGCCCGAGGAACAACCCGAACGCTGCCGGCCGCTGCCATGGATTGCGGACACGCCGGCGAACCGGCGCGACATGGCGATGTTTCTGCGGGCCGCGACCGCGGTGGATGTGAAGATCGGTTACGTGCTGCAAGCGTTGCGCGAGTCCGGCCACCTCGATGACACGATCATCCTGTTGACCACCGATCACGGGGTGCCGTTCGATGAGGCCAAGACGTATGTGAACGACAGAGGGTTGCGCGTGATGATGGTCTGGGCCGGTGGCCCGTTCCAAGGCGGCAAGGTGGTGGACGGGATCGTGAGCCAACTCGACGTGTTTCCGACCTTGTGCGACGTGCTCGGCATCGCGCGGCCCGGCTGGCTGGAAGGCGAGTCATTGCTGCCGCTGATGACCGGTGAGAAACAGGAGATCCACGACGCCGTGTTTGGCGAGGTGAACTTCCACGGCGGCTACCGGCCCTCGCGCACGGTGCGCACACCGCGTTGGCGGTACATCCGCAACTACTACGAGCGGCGTGAATACTGCCACGACGAGAGTGCGCCAGTTGGCGGTCGCGTAATGCCGGCGGAGGAGCTCTACGACGTGACCGCGGATCCGCTGGAACAACGCAACCTGGCCGCCGACCTCGAACACGCCGCCGTGCGCGCAGAATTGAGCCGGCAACTGACCGAGTGGATGCAACGAGTTGGCGACCCGCTGTTGTCCGGCAACATTGACCCGCCGCCGTTCTACGCGGACAAACGCGACAAGAGCAAAGCCGGTCGGGAAGCGTTTTTTGGCCGGATGTTTCCGCGTCCCGGCCGTTACTACAGCGACTAGAAACCAGACCCGAACGTCAGCCGAAGAGACCGTGAACGATAGTCCAGCACCGAGTCAAGGAAGGGCACAGTTCAAACTTTTGGGCAGTGCCCGGATTGTGGGGCGCGCATCCCCGTTGTTTGGGGTGCGCGCCGCGAACCACTTTCTATACACGCTCGCGGCGGGAAGCCTAAACGACAGGCCTTCCCGCCCTACAGTTGCCTGCCCAAACAATCTAACTGCACCCACCGCATGAACCGCTATCGGTCAATTTGAGCACTCGCTAGGAAAAACTACTGCGGCTTGCGCTCTTCTGCACTGCTCCGGAGCACATGCACAACGCCGCCGTCCGCGCTTGTGAACTGGCCGGCCGCAGCCGGCTGCTCGGCCGCACCGCTCACCGGCTCTGGGCGTTCACGGATGACCGGCTCCGGCAGACGATGGCCGGCATCGAGTTCTCCAATCCGCTTGGCATGGCGGCCGGGTTCGACAAGATCGGGCGGGCGATTCATTTCCTCGGCGCGATGGGATTTGGCCACGTCGAGATCGGGTCAGTGTCGGCGTTCGTCTCGCACGGGAACCCGCGTCCCCGGCTGTTCCGCATCCCCCAAGACAAGGGCATCATCGTCTATTACGGCGTGCCCAACGAAGGCGCCGACGCGGTCCGTCAACGAATGCATGGTCAACGCTACGCCGTGCCGGTCGGCATCAACCTCGTGAAAACCAACAACCACGCCCGGCCCGCCGTCGAGCCGGACGTGTATGAGGATTACGCGCAGGCGTTCGACCGGCTCCAAGACTGTTCGGCGTATATGACGCTGAACATGAGTTGTCCCAACTCGCCCGGTGACCGTGATTTCCTCGATGACCTGCCGCGTATGCAGAAGTTGTTGAAGCACGTGGCCAAGGTGCTGCCGCGCAAGCCGGTCTTTCTGAAGTTGAAGCCGACGCAGGACACGGGTCGGCTGCGGGAGATTGTGGCGATGGCGGATGCGTTTCCGTTCGTGACCGGTTTCGGCATCAACCTCGCCGCCGGCAAGCCGCCGTTCGTGAAGCTGACCACCCCCGCCGAGAAACTGGCCAAGATGCTCGGCGCGGTCAGTGGCCGGACTGTTGAGACCTACATCAACACGATGCTGGGCGAACTCCATCAGGTCATCGGTCCAAGCAGCCGCTACAAACTGATGGCGGCCGGCGGCGTGTTCACGGCAGAGGACGCCTACCGTAAGATTCGGTTGGGTGCTTCGCTGGTGCAGTTGTACACGGGCTTGGTCTATCGCGGTCCCGGCATCATCCATGACGTGTTGGCCGGTTTGATCCGGTTGCTGGAGCGCGACGGCTTGGCCAACGTCGCCGCCGCCGTGGGGGTGGAGCACTCGCGATGACATCACACTATCACTGCTGTCCAAGATAATTTGGTTTGGGACGGGTGTTGATTGGTTTTCGGGC
>CAZEQV010000396.1:0-3014 GCA_964514435.1 uncultured Verrucomicrobiota bacterium | reverse complement strand
GCCCCTGTCACACGACTGATATGGAAAACGCTGCCGGGATCCTTCGGCGATGTGCCGGCCAGAAACTCCTCGTAATTCGTTCGCCCGTCACCGTCCACGTCAGCGGTCGCCCCGCTGATGTTGGGGTCTGCCAGTTCAGCGGCGGTGAACTGCGTCGTCCGCCACAAATCAAACTCCGTCGCACAGCCGCTCTCGGCCGGACCCAGTCCCGTCGGCGTGTAACCGGCGTCGGTCGTCAGCAACACCTTGTCGAGTATCAAACCGTCCTCCCGCATCCACACATTGACCGTGTGCAACCCCACGCTGCCGACCGTGAACGAAGCCGGTACGCTGTCCATCGTGCTTTTCGTCCAGGTCCAATCATTCGTGAATCCGCCCACCCGATCGCTTGTCGCCACCGCCGCGCCATCCAGCCCGACATGGCACGAGTCGTCGCTTCCGGTGGCGCCCCACCCGCGCATCCACACGTAATGCGTGCCGGTCTTGGTGAAATTGACCACATAATCCATCCGCGGACTGTTCGTCGTGTATCCACTGTTGACGTTGGCCCCGCTGTTGGGCAGCGCCTGCATCGCCCCCGAACCCGAATGTCCCGCAGTAAAATTCGCTGTCCATTCATGCCCGCCCTGCCCCACTTTCGCATCGTAGTTTTCCACCTCGAATACCACCAAGCCTTGTGCGCCACTATCCTGCTGAAAAGCGGGCGGCGGATCGTCGTCCGCGATCGTCACCGTCGCCGCCGAAACACCCAGCGAATATCCCGTTGACGGCAACAGCGTCACCATGACCGTTTCGTCCGTCTCGTACAACGCATCATCGAGCAGCGTCACCGTCACGACAACGCTGTTGCTGCCGGCCGGCAGCGTCAGCGTACCGGACAACGTCAGGTAATCCATGCCGTTGCTGGCAGTGCCGGTCACGGTGTAGTTGACGGTCACCGGCACGCTCGCATCACCGGTGCGCGTCACCGTGAACGCGCCCGGCACGTTCGGCTCGGCGGCATTCGGATTCGATGCCACGATGGACATCACCGGCAACAGCTCGCCCGTGCGGTAACTGACCGCGGCCGAAGCCGGATCCACCACGATGCTGAAACCGTTGGAACCTGCGCCCAAGGTCAGCATACCGCTGCCCCACGGCTGAGAGACGATGTTTTGGCCGTGACTGACGCCGTACGCCGGCCATGTGCTGTAATCGAGATATTGCCCGTCCGCCCACACCTTCGGAACCACGCCGGCGGGACTGATGACTTGTCCGCTGACCAACGTGTAGTTTGTGGTGGGCTGATACTCCATCTTGAGCTTGCGACCACTGACGGCCGTGTATTCCACCACCTCCGCTCCCGGCAGGATGAACCGGTTGGTGGAATTGATCTGCGTCTTGAAGGCTGCGTAGTTGCCAAAGTCGCGCGCCACGCCCACTTCCATCACCAGCGCGCCGACCTGATTTGTCGGGAACGTCCATTTCACCTGCCGGTACGTGCCGTCATAGCTCCAGGCGTTCGATGTCACGCCGGTGGCGTTGGTCGCCAGCAACGCGACATACACGCCCTGACCCAAGTCGGCGAACGCCTTCGTGCCGGTAATCTCCACCGTGATGGCATTGGTGACAGCGATCCACATGTTGTCCGCGCCTTTGAGCAGCCGCATCATCACGTTGCGATACTGCCCAATCTCTTCCTGCGGACAGCGTCCGGCCATCGTGGCGAAGTTGCCGGCGTTGCCGACCATCTGGCGCGACCCGGCGGTCGTACCTTTCACCGCCAACCGCCAGACGCTTTGTTCGCTGAATGTGCCCACCGCGCCATCGGGCCGGTACGTGGCCAGCGACGCCAACAAGTACTTGTCGTCGTAATACACGGTCTCAAACTCGAATCGCCGACTCCGTGCCGTGTTGCCGGCCCAATCGGCGTAGTTATCGTTGTCGAGGTGATAGAACGGTTTGGCGTTGCGCATTTCGACCGGCAACGTGAACTTGCGCTGCGCAATATCTATGACCGCTTGCGGCGGCCGGTAACTTGACCACGGCACGATGCCGACCATGTCGCGGAACATCGCGGCAGCGGCGGCGTTGGTCGTGTAGGTGGGATGGTTGGCGGCATCCACAAAGTAAAGATACGAGAACGGCCACGCTGATCCGGCGAACGGTCGGAAGGCGTTGTCCTTGGCGCGCACATCGGGACCGGCCTGAAAACCGTCGAGGTAATGCAGCGCTGTTTCGAGAGCCATCCAATCGAGCGCGGCTTTCGCTTTTCTTTTCGCTTCCAAGTCGGGCGCGAACTCATGCAGAACGAGGACCGGATTGAAGGTGTAGCCGTAGTAATTGTTCGAGTTCCATTCGACGCGACCGGCATGGAAGAGGGCGCGAATCCAATTGTTGAGGTAGCCGTTGAAGTAGTTGGTCAGCGATGGCTCATGCGTGCGGGCCAAGAGCACACCGGCCAGACGCGCCATCCAGTTGAAGTTTTCGCTGTTGAACTCCGTTTCGGGATAGATCGGATCCATGTGACCGTCCGTGCGCTGCATCATCTGCCAACCGGTCTCGGTGAAACTGCAACAGGGCGTCGAATTGTTGCGCGCCGTGTACAGCATGTTGGTCACCTTGCTCAGTTGCGTCGTCGGAAGCTGTTCGCGGAATTTGTAGTAGTAGAACGTGTAGCCCGGTTCCGTGAACGCCTTGAAGAACTGACCGGCCCAGGTGCTGAAGATCAGGGTGTTGCCCTGATTGTTGATATAGTTGGTCAGCGCGGTGGAATTGGTGCGCGCTTTCCACATCTCGGCGAGCAAAGCCGGCCAGCATCGTTTGCCGTCGTCTTGGTCGGCGTTTCCCGCGCAGATGCTCCAGGATTGGCCGTTGATAAGATTGTCCAGACGGAATTGATACTGCGCTTCCCAGTCCGCGGCCACCGGACCGACCGACCATGGATCAATCTCAACCCCGCCCCCGCCCGTCAACGTGATCGTGACCGGTGACGTGGCGGCCGACGATGACGCCTACCTGGCGCGGAAGGACTT
>CAZEQV010000395.1:0-3058 GCA_964514435.1 uncultured Verrucomicrobiota bacterium | reverse complement strand
GCCCCGTGCCTTACCGGCAACAGTTCGCGCCCGGCGTGAAAATGGTTTCCGTCTGGACGCCCCGGTTGAAGGAGGCGCAGTACACCGGCCGCGAAGTCCGTTCCTCCGACCAGCCCAAGGAAGCCGCCAAGCAAATCTATCCCGGCGTCGAAATGTTCCGCGGCCTGATGCTGACGCGCGAATACTTGTTCGACGTGTTTCATCTCACCAGCGAAACGCCCCGGCAATATCACTGGCTTGTGCACGCCCTCGGCGAAGCCCAACCTGACAGGCCCGCCGACTGGCAGGTGTCGGATGAACTCCAAAACACGCTGTTCAACACGCCCGAAATCAAAATCGACGAAGCCCGTCGGCACGCGGCAGACGCGGCGGATTGGACGTTGAAGACGGTGCAGACCCGGCACGGCGAGGTTAACCGGCTCGGCGATGCGTGGTATGGCCGGCAAGTGGGGGTGCGCGTCCACATGCTCGGCGAAGCCGGCACGACCGTGTTTCATTTTCGCCCGCCGCTGTGCTACACGCCCGGCAGCCCGCGCGCCCCGGCGGCAGACAAGGTGCCAACCGATCTCGACGAATCCGGTGGCGTGAGCTTGGCCGTGGCGCGGCACAAGCCGGTCACGACGTTCATCGCGTTGCACGAACCGTTCGAGAATGGTCAACCACGCCTGACCGGTTTCGCTCGCATCGCCCAGAATGATGTCGCGGTGGCCGCGCGCATCACCGGCCCGGGCATCAACGACCGTGTGCTGGTCCGGTTCGATGACAAACCGGACGAGCCGGTCACGTTGAGCGGCGACGGCGAGAGCTTCACGTTTGCTGGTCAGGCCCACGTGCGGATTGGCAGCGAGCGAGTGGAAGTGAGCGGCCATGTTCTCGCATTGCGTGTCAAAGTGGCCGGCGCGCCGCAGTTGATCGTCAATGGCAAGCAAGTTGCCGGCAAGACGACAGCCGGCGTTCTTGGGTTTGGTGAGTGATTTGACCGGAGGCCTATGCCTCAAGACCTGAATAATTATCCCCTCTCTACGTTTCGCGCGGCCATGAGTTCGCTGACAGGCATGCTTGCAGCGACTGCTATTGTAAGCGCGGTTGCTGCTGTCATTCCCGAAGTAACGATGGACTGGGATTGGCGCTATCTGGGGGAGGACTGGTGGGTAGCGCTCTTCATGTGGGTCTCTCATTGGGCGGTCAGCGGTATTGCGTTTTGGGGCTTCATCTTTCTCGTCATCCATGCGGTGCTTGTGGGGCAATTGGTACACGGTCAGAAAGACCCGCTGCTTTTGCTGATGGGAGTGTTCTGCAATCAAACGATTGTCTCGACGGTCGTGTTGGCGCAGTTCAAACCGGAATACTGGCGTCCTATCTTGGGGGGCGCGATTTCCTTCACGGTTGTTGCTTTGCTCGCTCTAGTTCGCGTGATTGTCCTGCGGCGTCGGGCATGATTTTGCGGTTGGCACGCGACGGAGCGGACGGGTAACGTCGCCCGCGACATGAGCACGGAATCCTCGCCGCTGGTAGAACGTCAACAAGCAGACATCGCGTGGATGCGGGATTCCGGCTGGCTGGAGTTTCGTTTGTAGGAGTTGCAGCATGAATCCATTGCCGCGCACATCGGCCGTCATTGAGCATGGCATGGAAAAGGGTCTTCATGTCGGGGCGCAGCTTTACGTCGCCCTACAAGGCAACGTCATTGCCAATCTTGCGTTTGGGCTGGCCCGGCCGGGCGTGCCGATGACGACGGACACGTTGATGCTGTGGATGTCGTCCACCAAGCCGGTAGCGACTGTGGCCATCGCACAGCTTTGGGAACGGGGACAAATCACTCTTGATGATTCCGTTTCTCGGCACGTTCCGGAGTTTGCCACGCACGGCAAGGAAACGGTGACTATTCGCCATCTGCTCACGCACACGGTCGCGTTGCGCCACGAGATTCCCTGGAGCATGGGCAACTGGGATGAAGTCATCAACCGTCTGTGTCAGTCCGAGTTGAAACCACATTGGCTGCCCGGCAAGAAGGCCGGGTACCAACCGTCCGCCGGGTGGTTCATGCTCGGCGAAATTATCCGGCGTGTGGATGGACGTGATTTCAGCCGGTACGCTCGCGAAGAGATTTTCCTGCCGCTGGGCATGAAGGATTCTTGGATCGGGATGTCCGTGCAAACGTACCGCGATTACGGGGATCGGATGGGCGTGATGCATCAGCTTCACCAAGGTAAACTCCGTCCCGATCCGCGCGCGGAACTCGCCGCCACCATTTGCCGACCGGGCGGGAGCGGACACGGTCCAATCCGCGAACTCGCCCGGTTCTACGAGATGCTGCGATGTCACGGCACGGTGGATGGAGTGAAGACTCTCCAGCCGCAAACCGTGGAAGCTCTGACGGCTCGTCACCGGGTGGGCATGATGGATCACACGTTTCATCATGTGATGGATTGGGGTCTCGGCGTGATGATTGACTCGAAGTGGTATGAGAAGGATTCGCTGCCATACGCCTTCGGCCAGCACACCTCTCACCGGACGTTCGGTCACGGGGGAAACCAATCGTCGGTGGCGTTCTGCGATCCCGAAACCGGCGTGGTAGTGGCCTGGGTGTTTAACGGAATGCCTGGTGAGGAGGCGCATCACCACCGTCGCCGCGAGATCAGTGCCGCGATCGAACACGACTTGGGGTTGGGTTGAGGCCATGATTCACTTGCGATCCATGGAATTGACCGGCGACACCGTCGAAGGTGAAGGGTTTCCATTCAGCTTGCCGGTGGTGCGGTCGCTTGGAAAGGTTACCTTTCAAACACCGGTGACGTTTCTGGTCGGCGAAAATGGTTCCGGCAAGTCAACGACCTTGGAGGCGGTGGCCGCTGCTTCCGACCTGCCGGCGATTGGCGGGTGGGCGTCAAGCGCGATGAAACTTTGCGTCACGCGCGCGCACTGGCCGGTCGGATGCGGTTGGCGTGGACCAAGAAAACCCGTCGCGGCTTCTTTCTGCGCGCCGAGGACTTCTTCAATTTTGCCCGGCGGATCAACGCCATGGGTCGGGAGTTGGAAGAGCAAGCAGCCGAGATTG
>CAZEQV010000394.1:0-3071 GCA_964514435.1 uncultured Verrucomicrobiota bacterium | reverse complement strand
TGTATCGTGCTTCTCTCCCTTGTCGGCGCGCTGGTGGTCCAGGCCGGTGAAGCCGAGTTCGCATCCTGGCGGGGCCCCCACGGCACCGGTGCGGGCACGGACACCGGTGCGCGTCTGGTCGAGCGGGCCGACCAAGCCCGGGTGGTCTGGCTCTCGCAGGATGAGGTCGGCACCGAATACACCGATCCCAAGAATGTCTTCGGTTTCCCGATCACCCATTACTGCATGCCGGTAGTCAGTGGTGGGCTGGTGTACTACACCTACGGCATCCCCAGCGGCCCCATTGATCCGGTGCTGCGCTGGAAGGCGGAGAACAGCCGCGAGTGGGACGATCCGGCCAAGCGGGAGCACTTCGAGCGCGGTGCCCGTGCCTATGTCGATGATCAGGTCATGGCTCTCGATGCGCGCACCGGGGCCACCGTCTGGCGCCGATCCTTCCCCGGACGCGGAGTCAGCATGATCTTCAATTCGAACGCCTATGGGGCGCCGATCATCAGCAACGGACGGATCTACAGCCTGGGATGGGGTCTGGACGTGTATTGCTTGGATGCCAAGACCGGTGCCACCATCTGGCAGACTGAACTGGGTCCGGCCCGTGCTCACTGGCGCAAGGTGCTTGACGATTTTCTGGCCGGCGAGGCGGTGAACCTGGCCGCCAAGCTTAGGTCCGGTGAGCTCAATAGCTATAAGGAACACTACCTGCTGGACAAGTTGAACATCACCCCGCCGCTGCTGATAGACGACGCGCTATTCGTCGCCAACGACAGCCGGGGGGCGCTGGTGGCCCTCGATGCTGCCACGGGCGCACTGCGCTGGCGGACCGAGCAAGTGATCGGCAACGGCTTCCCGCTGCGCTGGGATCATCAGGGCAAGAGCTATGTTATCGCGACGACGACGACCACCGTCAGTTGCCTGGAAGCCACCACCGGCCGCGTGCTGTGGCAGGCGAAGGCAACCAGCGGTGGATGGGGCACCAATGTCATCCACGACGATCTGTTGGTCGTGGGCAGCAGCGGCAAGAACTCCATGGCCTGCCACCGGCTCTCCCTGCAGGGACTGCAACCGCACTGGTCCCTCGTCGGTGAACGCGGGTCGGCAAACTACTCCGCCGGCTACAGCACGCCAGCGGTCTATCGCGATCATGTCTTCACCTACATCGCCGAGAAGCCGAACACGATCCACTGCATACGGCTTGCAGATGGCAAGGTGGTGCGCAGTGTCGCCCTTCCTGAAGGTTCACGCTGCAACAGCATCATCGTCGCCGACGGCCATCTGTGGCACGGCGCGGACACCTACCTGCCGGCCGACCCGGATCGCGATGACCTGCTGCGCCTGCCGGAACCTTGGCCACGGCTGCCGAACGACCTGCGACGTACCGCCAACACCACCCATGCCGTGGCGGGCGGACGGGTCTACTATCGCACCGGCACCCGGATTGCAGCGGCGGACTATCGGGTTGCCACCGAACCACCCACAAACGGAGGACAAAAATGAAAGCACACCAACTCCTCGGCAAGGTGGGCGGCAGCTCGGCCACGGAATTGCAGAAGGCCCTGGACAAGATCAAGGGCAAGGCTCTGTAAGGAAGAAACACCAATGAACAACATGATACGAGTGGGGATTGTCGGTTGCGGCGGGTATGCGGGCGCGCACGCGCGTCGAATGAAAGCCATGCCGGGCGTGCAGATTGTCGCGCTGTGCGATGTGACCACGGAAAAGATCCAGGGCCTCGTCGCGCGCCGGCTGGCGGAGTATCAACCGGCCCCGGCGTTTTACACGGATTACCCGACGATGTTGCGCGAGGCGCGGCTCGATGCGGTGGTGATTGTCACGCCGCACGCGTTGCACTTCGAGCACGCGAAACAGGCGTTGGCGGCGGGTTGCCACGTGTTCATCGAAAAACCGATGGTCACCAACAGCGCCGATGCCCATGCGCTCGCCGCATTGGCCCGCGCCGCCGGCAAGGTGGTCGTGGTCGGCTATGTGCCGCCGTTCACGCCGGCTATGCAGTATGTGCGCGCGGCGATCCGCTCCGGCGAGTTCGGCCCGCTGCAATTGGTCAACGGTTACCTGGCGCAAGATTGGAAACGTCCGACCAGCGGCACGTGGCGGCACGACCCGTCCTTGTCGGGCGGCGGCCAGGTGTGCGACAGCGGCGCGCATTTGCTGGCCGGTCTCTGCTGGGCGGTCGGTGCGCCGGTGGCGGAGGTTGTCGCGCGGCTCGACCGGCAAGATGCGCGGGTGGACATCAATTCGGCGCTGCTGCTGCGCTTTGCCAACGGCGTGCTGGCCACGGTCGCCATCGGCGGGGATTGCGCCAGCAACGGCAGTCATTCGGTATTCGTGTTTTCCAAGGGACGCATTGAAGTGGACGGCTGGGGCGGCAGTTGGACTCGCGTGTTCGGCCCGACCGAGCCGGTCGAGGTGAATTGTCCGCCAATGGATGAGCCAAATCCGGACGCGAATTTTATCGCTGCCATCCGGGGCGAGGCCGAGGCGTTGGTTACGGTGAACGATGGGGTGGTTCAGGCAGAGCTGTTGGAGGCGATCTTCGCCTCGGAAACCAAAGCATCATGAGGATACCGGCGGCGATCTCGATTCGCTGTTCACGATCTTGCCGGCCGGAAGCAATCAGAAAAACAAAGAAAGACGCCATGTTCGACCGCATCCGAAGTCTGTCTCTCTCATTCCTCGCTGTGATCGCGCTCGCGGCAAAGGACTATCCCCAGTTTTCTTGGCCGAAGCGCAGTTTCTCCCACAATTTCAAGCTGTTACCAATTATGGCAAATGAGAAATGGCGTTCAGAAAACGGGGATAGTCTTTCCTCTGTTTTTCCTGATGGATTTGTGTGCGTCAGACGCAGTTTTTCAAAAACCGGGGAAGGTCCTGATCCGGTCATAATTGACGGACGTGTATTCTATCGTGGCCAAAATCGGGTGTACTGCTTGGATCTGCGGGATCGTTAGGAGCAGGAGCGTGCTGTTGCGCTGGAGCTTGACCGAACTGGGTGAGGCCTTTGCGACTACACCTACTGGTCGCTGGTTAGAACCATTCGCACGGCCAAGGGTCCA
>CAZEQV010000393.1:0-3075 GCA_964514435.1 uncultured Verrucomicrobiota bacterium | reverse complement strand
CCGGCAGCAACGACGCGAGGTTGAAGGTGAACGGCTGCAAGGACGGGTTGCACAAGACGACGCCGTGCTGAAACTCGCGCAGCAGCGCATCGGGGGCGTTGTGGAGCGTGATGTTCCGGATGCGGACGTCACCCAGCCCTTCCAAGCGGAAGGTGAACCGGAGGTTTTGGTTGGTCACCAGCGGCAGGGCGTCGCGGTAATAGAAGGTCAGTTCGGCGAAGGACACAGCCCCCGCGTAGGCGAACAGTTCGGCGGCGGTGTTGGTGGTGTTGATGCCGGAGTTGTAGATGCGGACGAACACGTTGCGGGGCACGTCGCCGAAAACCTCGTAGCCGGGTCGTGGATCGGCTTCGATCTCGAAGCGCAGCAGCAGATCGCCGGTGCGGTTGGTGAACAGCGACTTGTTGATGACGAAGTTCACGTCCAACTCGTCGTCGGACTGCGGCGTGCCGTTGTGCCGGAAGCGGAGGTAGTCGCCGACTTTGGTGATGGTGGCGTCGGGAGAGTTGAACTGGCTGATGAACCCCGAAGTCAAGGTGATGCCTTCGCCGTTGAACAGGTCGGGGGTTTGTGTGCCCAGTCGCACGATGCCGCCCAGCGGCGTGCCGAGCCAGTTGTGAACCATGTCCACGCCGCGGGTTCCTTCGTCCCATAGATTGGTCGGGAACGCCGCGTAGGTCGGGTTCGGCAAGAAGGCGGCGGTGGCGATGGCGCCGTTGCAAACGATGCCGCCGAGCACGAGGCGCGTGAGGTTTTTCGGGCGGTCCGCTTCGACGGGGAAAGTGCCGCTGATGTCCTTCAAATGGGAAAGGTTGGCGTCGAAGGGCAGAGTGAGCGCGCGTTTCCAGTAGGCAAACTGATTGAAGCTGCTGGACCAGGCGGTGAGGTAAGGGTCTTTGACATGGTAGGGAAATCCTTCGGACTCCATGCCGTTGAGCAGCGAGACGGCGCGCTGGGTGTCCGAGCGGGCGTCGGCGGTCATGATGAAGTTGGTGCCCATGCGTTCGCGAAGACGTTTCAGGAACGTGTAGTAACCGAGCCGGTAGCTTTCGTAGTTCTCCGCGGCATCGTCGGCGCCGGAGCCGTTGTTGTTGAGGTCGGGCAAAAACTTCGACGCGGAGAAAGGGCGCTCGAAGGGCGCGTCGAAGGCGATGCCGTGAGAGCGCGCGCAACGACCGGTGGGACTGAACTCTTTGGCGAGATAATCGAGCACAACATCAGTGGCCGTGCGCCCTTGACTGTCGGCGGGGCAGTTGGTGCTGTAGTTGATGGAAAACTTTCCGCCCAGACCGTCGGTGTCATACTCCGTGATGGCGGCGGCAATCTGCGTGTGGCCGTCGGCCGGCCAGGTGGGCAATGGCGTCGGCGCCCACGGCATGAAATTGCGCTGCACGGTCAACACGCTGGTGTTGGTATTGACCGCCAGAATCTTGATGTATTCCGTCTGATCCCAGAGGCGGTTTCCGTTGGCGTCCGTGCGGACGATGATGGCGTGAGGGTTGAAGATGTTGGTGCCGCCCGATGACCGATACATGATCAGGGACACATTGGCGATGGGGATGTTGGTGTCTGTCGGCTGGATGTCCTGAGTCGGCGCGGTCGCCTCCCGGTAAAAGTAATGTCCCGGAAACAGCGACACTTCCTGCATCAGCACGGGTTGCCAGGCGTAGTGATTGAAATGCGCGAGGTATAACTTGGTCGGATTCGCTGCGGCGTATCCATCGAGCCACGCGGGCCGATTCCCGCCGGCGGTGGGCGGCATTTCTTCATTGAGCGGCTTCATCACCACGCCGTCGAGGCTGCGGAAAAAAATGTAGTTGGCGGGGTAATAGTTGGTCGCCAGCTTGTGTTCGTTTCGGAAGTTGACGACGCGGGGGAAGCCTTCGGTGACAATTTCCAAACCCGACGGCGGCGAAGGCGACTGTGCGGCGCCCGGCGGCGCGGTGAGCACCAGCGCAGCCAGCCCGGTCATCGCACGCATGACGGTGGTCATGAACCGCATTTTCATTCCAGCCCCACTATCGGACCACAGGGAACCGTTTTCGGCTATGACGGGCCCGACAATTTTGTGGATGCGCGCGACGGGCGGCTCAAGGCGCGCGATATTTCCGGCGATACGCGCCCGGACTCATGCCGTGGTGGCGGTAGAACTCGCGGCTGAAATGACTGTGGTCGCTGAAACCCGTGTCCAACGCGATGGCGGAAATGGTCGCATCCGTGTTGATGAGGCGTTCGACCGCTTCGCCGAGACGGAACTGGCGCAGGTATTCGGTCGGACTCATGCGGAATGTGTCCTGAAATTCGCGCTCGAACTGGCGCGCGGACATGTTCACCAACTCCGCCAGTTGCGCCACGCTGATCCGTTGCGCGTAGTGTTGCCGGATGTGTTCCAGCGCGTTGATCAAGCGGCTGTAAGGCGCCAAGGCTGCCGCCGCCTCGCGCAAATGCCGGGCCACACCGGCCAGCCCGATGATCTTGCCCTTGCGATCATACAACGGAATCTTGGTGGTGATGAACCAATCGGGACAACCCCGGTGTCGCAACACCAGTTCGACGCGATTCCGGATGGTTTGTCCGGCGAGCACCCGATGGTCATCTTTCACATAATTGTCAGCCAGATGGTGCGGCACAAAATCGTGGTCGCGCCGTCCCAGCACTTGTTCCGGCTCCGTAAAACCGTAGGCCGCCAGCAAGGCTTGATTGACGCGCATATACCGGCCCGCAAGGTCCTTGACGAAAAAATGCACGCCGGGCAGCACATTGAACAGCGACTCGCCGTGTTCCGCGCCCAACTGTTTGTAAAACCGTTCGATGGGGTTCATACGGCCATCTCACGGCAGTGTAGCGTTTACGGCGTGACGCGCAAGCGGATGGATCAGTTCGGGCAGTCGGCATAGCGCGGATTTCTCCGAGGGGTAACCAGGAGGGGTTGGAGACGGTTACGAGTCAGGCGGCTTGCCGGGCGTTGTCCTGCCGACATCGCATCGCAGAAACCTCGCAGCATCGCTTGCCGTTTGTCGCGGATGCGGAGAGGCCAAACCCGTCCGGGCCGGAAGTCCAATCCATTCGCGAAGC
>CAZEQV010000392.1:0-3105 GCA_964514435.1 uncultured Verrucomicrobiota bacterium | reverse complement strand
GCCACCGTCACGCTCCAGTTGAGCGCCGGCAGTGAAGGACTGCTGACCAACACCGCCGCCGTCGCCGCCACCGAACCCGACCCCGATCCCGCGAACAATTCCGCCACTGTCGTCACCTCCGTCACCCGCCCCAATCACGACCTTGCCGTCATCAGGCTGAAGGCACCGAAGATGATCACACTCAAACCCGGTGTCAGCCCCAATCCCCGCAAACTAAGGATAAGCATCCAAAACGTCGGGACCTTTCCTGAATCCATTGCCGATGCTGATGCTCTCGAAAACCTGCTCAATCTCGCCATTGAGTCGTTGGGTGATTGCGCAGTCCCCGAAGTCACTCTTATCTCGCCCACGACATTTCCAGTGGTCCTCGCGCCCAAGAAAAAGCTCAGAATCGCCTGCACGGTCGCCATCGTTTGCCCAAACGACCCGCTGCCCAGCAGCAAAACCGAGAATCATGCCGATTACCGCTACACGGTGGCGCTCGACAGTTCCACCGATATCCAACCGGCCAATAACACGTGTCCGCGGCCACCCAGCGCGACGGACAAAGGCTGCGCCAAGGGCTTGGATGTGTTGACCGACGTCATCGTAAAATGAAAAAGGGGAGATACGCTGAAAACAGGAGATACCATCATCCGCAGTCTCAGTCTGGCCGGTCTCACAATGTTCGCTTCCCTCGCTCACGCAGGGTCGGGCGACCTCGACCCCACCTTTAGCGGGGATGGCGTGGTCGTCACGTCCACCAACCTGAGCATCGTGGGCGACGCCCTTGCTCTGCAATCCTCCAACATCGTTGTCTTCAGCAATCTCGGGAACAACTGGGCCGTCTTGCGTTACACCGCCGACGGCACGCTCGACACTTCGTTCGGCACCAACGGCTTTACCGTTTCCTTCCTGACCGGCGGGCAATTGGACGGTGTGGTCCTGCCGGACAACCGGCTGGTCGGCGTCGGAGTCTTCGTCAACAACTTCACCCTCCAGCGTTGGCTGGCAAACGGCGCGCCCGATCCGTCGTTCGGTAGTTCCGGTACCGGCGTGGTGCGGATTGATTTTTCAGGTCCCGGAGGCGCGACCGGCGATCTGCGCGGCAACGTTGACCTCCCACAAGTCGCCCTCCTTCAACCCGACGGCAAGATCCTCGTCGCCGGCACCACGGACTTGGACCTCGGCCGCGACTTTGCGCTGGCGCGCTTTCTCAACAACGGCACGCTGGATTCCGGTTTCGGCAACAACGCCGGCATGGCCACCAACCATTTCGGAGCACCGGGCCAGTTGCACACCCTCACCGACATCGGCCTGCAATCCGACGGCAAAATCATCGCCATCGGCCAGCGTGATCAGGATCCCTGTTTCATCGTCCGGTATCTGACCAATGGCTTGGTGGATGTTTCCTTCGGCACCAACGGCAGCGGCAGTGTCGCGGCCAATCTCGATCTCTTGGCCCTCCGCGTGGCGATTCAATCCGACGACAAAATCGTCATTGCCGGTCCGTCCGCGAACCGCTACGGAACGCGCGTCGGACGACTGTTGCCGGACGGCGCGATTGACGCTGACTTCGGCACGAGCGGATTGACCATCGTGGACGCGTCCCCTGCCGGCGGTCTCAGCATGTCTGCGCCGACCGGTCTCGCGCTACAATCCGACGAACGCATTGTTGTCGCCAGCGCCATCGCCATTGACATCGGCGTCACGACCATGAGCGCAGCGCGCTTGAACACCAACGGCACCATGGACGTGACGTTCGGACCCGGCGGCGTCTCGCTTGTCGCCACCAATCTGAGCGGTGGCGTGACCGAGTCAGACGATGTCCTCCTGCAATCTGATGGCCGGATCGTGATGAGTGGATCGCGTGCGTTCGGCACAGTCAAGAACGTCCTCGCCCGATTCGTCGGAGGCAACTCGACCGACCTGTTCTTCAACGTCAACTGCTCGCTCACGCCCGCCACGGCCACCAACACGGTCGGCACGGCGCACACCGTCACTGCGACCATCACCACCAACGCGGGACCAGCTGCTGGCGCGTCGCTGTCCTTCAGCGTCATCAGTGGTCCGAACCTTGGCCAGGCCGGCAGCGTCACCACTGGCGTCAGCGGACAAGGCAGTTTCACCTATACGGGCAGCGGCGGCGCCGGCACCGATACCATCCAAGCCATCGCGCTCGTTGGCTCGAAGTCCAGCACGTGCACCGTTGCCAAAGTTTGGGTGGACGGACCGGCCCTGTTGCCGGATTTGACGGTAGTGTTCCATGCGACCTTTGGCACGTGCTCCAATACGGCGACGAAATCTCTCTGCCCCATAGACGCGACGTTGACACTCTTGAACAACGGCAACCCGTATGGCGAAGCCGATTTCGTCTTGCTCAACACCTGTAGATCCGGCGCCGTGCCGCCAAGGTGCAAGCTGAAAGGGGCGCTGACCATCACCCAGTTCGACCTCGGCAGCCTGCCGTCGCACACTCTGGCGTTCTACCTCTCAGCAGACACCATGCTTGACGCCGGTGATGCGCGGATGAAGGAATTCACGCTCACAAAATTCGCGACGGCGCTCGCCAAAGGCAAACCGGTGAAAGTCAGGCTCAAGTTGCCCAAAGGCGTGGACTTCACCGGTCAACACATCCTCATTTCCGTGGACAACCAAAACGCTGTGACCGAATCCAACGACAACAACAACACGGCTGCGAGCCCGTCCATCCCGCCGCTGCCGTGACCGACTGCATGGTGAACAACTATGAAAATCGAAACCGTCATTCTCGCGCTGTCTTTTGCCGGTCTGACTGTCTGTGCCAACGCGCAAACGATTTGTTACCAAATCATCAACGGCCCAGGCGCCGGTGCGGCTTTTTCCGCCAACGGAAATGTCGTCGCTGATTCCGCCCGCCAAATTGCCGGTACTGTGGGTGGCATCGAAAGCGGTTGTGCCTGCAGCCATTTCCATGGCACCCTTTTCGGCAAACCCGACCCGAACCCGACCGGCTGCGGCTGGGGTTGTGTGGAAGAGATCCCCTGTCCTCAAGTCGTCTTGGGCGTGACCTATGAAACGTTGAACGCGCTGCCGGCTGAACCACGGGAATGTTTTTTCGGCCTGGCCGACGAGCTGTATTTCTCT
>CAZEQV010000391.1:0-3127 GCA_964514435.1 uncultured Verrucomicrobiota bacterium | reverse complement strand
CCGGATAACCATGAACGCGCCGCACTTCGGACATTTTTGGTCCGTCTTCTTGGGCGGTTCCTTGGGGGCGGACGCCACCTTGTTGCCCGCGCTGTCAATCTTGTGCGTGTTCTTGCACTTGGGATAACCAGAGCAGGCCAGAAACGGACCGCGACGGCTCATCTTGATGGCCATGGGCGCATCGCATTTCTCACACTTGATGTCCACGTCCGGCATCTTGGCGGAAGGCGGTCGCGCAATTGGCACAACGACACCGGCTTCGTCGCGCTTGAAGTTCATGGTCATCTTGCACTCGGGGTATCCGGAGCAGGCGAGAAACTCGCCGCGCCGGCCCGAGCGGATGACCATCGGTTTCTTGCATTCGGGACAATCCACTCCGGCCAGCGTGGCTTGTGTGGTGGCGGCAAAGTCGAATTCGGTTTTGAATTCGTCGGTCAGCTTGAGGACGGCGTCGAACGGCTTGCCGGCTTTGCTGCGGAAACCCTTGAGCGGACCGATGGATCGTTCCGCCAGCAATTGATCGAGTTCCTCGCGGGTGAGAATCCTGCCGGCGATGGTTTTCCAGACGCTGAAATCGCAGTTGCCATTGGTGCAACTGTAACTCTTGAACCGTTCCAACAGCTTCTTGTCGCACTTGGGACATTTGCCGAATGGCTTGGAGTCTTCCACATGGTCGTCCAGTTCGAAGTCGCGGGCTTTGCGGACGATTTCCTTGGTGAGCTTGCGAATGTCATCCATGAACGACTCGCGCGACAGATGGCGGTGCTCGATTTCGCGGAGACGGAACTCCCATTCGCCGGTCATTTCGGGGCTGACTAATTCATCCACCGGTATGCTCTTCAACAAGCCGATGGTCTGCATCGCCTTGGACGTGGGCTGCAGTTCCTTGCCGTGACGTTGAAGGTACCGGGCCGCCACCAGCGTCTCGATGATTTGCGCGCGTGTGGCCGGGGTGCCGAGACCTTTCTCCTTCATCGCCTCGCGGAGTTCCTCGTCTTCGATCAGTTTGCCGACACTCTCCATCGCGCCGAGAATGGTGGCTTCGTTGTACCGCGGGGGCGGTTTGGTGGTGTCGTCCTTGATTTCGATTCTCTCCGTGTGAACGCGCTCGCCCGGCGTCACGGGCGGCAGGTTGGACTCTCCTTTTTCCTGAACGTCTTTGCCGTACACCTCCATCCAACCGGCGGCGACCATGATTTTGCCTTCGGTCTTGAACGGTTCGTCTTCGACCCTCGTGATGCGGGTCGTGACTTCGAACTGTGCGGCAGGGAAAAACACCGCAACGAACCGCTTGGCCACCATGTCGTAGATGGCGATTTCATCGTTGTCCAGGCCGGTTGGCGGCGGTTTGGCTGTGGGAATGATCGCAAAATGGTCGCTGACCTTGGCGTTGTTGAAAACGCGTTTGTTGGGTTTCACCCAGTCATTGGCCAGCGCCTTGTTCGCAAACACTGCAAGCGGCGAATCACCCAGTGCTTTCAGAGTCTTCTTGACCGTGGCAATGTAATCTTCCGGCAAGCAACGCGAGTCAGTGCGCGGATAGGTGATGGCTTTGTGTTTCTCGTACAACGCTTGCGCGATCTGGAGCGTTCTCTTCGCGGAAAATCCGAAACGCGTGTTTGCTTCGCGTTGCAGCGTGGTCAGGTCATACAACTGCGGCGCGATTTGCGTCGCGGGCTTCTTTTCTTCAACTTCCACGATGCCGGGTCGGCCGCAGCAACGCTTTTCCAGCGCTTCCGCGAGTTCACGGTGCCAGAGCTTGGTGGCGGTTCGGTGCTCATCCCCAAGCGAACCGTTCTCTTCACCCAACCGGGCCTCGGCATCCGGTAACTTCACATTGAGACGGTCCATGAGCCTTTGCGTTCGGGCCAGTTCGGGCTCATCCTTCTTGAACGCTTCATCGAACCAACGTCCCGCGTACTGACCGGCTTGCGCCTGAAAATGTCCGAAGACTTCGCTGAACGATCGCGGCCGGAAACTTTGTATCTTCTTTTCGCGGTCCACGATGATCGCCAATGTCGGGGTCTGGACGCGGCCGAGGCTGGTGACGGTGCTGCCTTTGCCGCCGCTGAGACGAAGGGTGAACGCGCGGGTGGCGTTGATGCCCACCAGCCAGTCGGCTTCGTTGCGGCAACGCGCGGCGGCGGCCAGCGGCTGCAAGTCCTCGTCAGTCTTGAGTTGGTCGAAACCTTCCCGGATGGCATCGGGGGTCATGGACGACAGCCAGAGCCGTTTGATGGGTTTGTGGGAATTGGCGTACTGGTAGATGTAGCGGAAAATCAGTTCGCCTTCGCGACCGGCATCGCAGGCGTTGATCACGGCGTCAATCTTCTCGGACACCAGCATCTTGGTGAGGATTTTCACCCGGGCGCCGGCTTTTTCCTGTGGCGCGAGGTCGAACTCGACCGGCATGATGGGGAGTTTCTTCAGATCCCACTTGTCGTGGGCTTTCATGTCTTCGGGCACGGCCAGCTCGAACAGATGACCCACCGCCCAGGATATGACATGGTCTTTGCTCTCGAAGAATTCCTTGGATTTCTTGAACCCGCCGAGGGCCGACGCGATGTCCTGCGCGACGCTTGGCTTTTCCGTGATGATCAGAGTCTTGCCCATAGATTGAGATAGGAACCTTTCACCGTTTGATCCGGGCGTAGCGCTTGCCCGGCAACTGACGCACCAGCCGTTTCATTTCAAGACCGAGCAAAGTGGCGGACACCGCTGCCGTTGTCAATCCGCAGCCGCGGATGATTTCATCCATCGGCGTCTCATCTTCCATCATGGCCGCCAACACTTTTTGCTCCATCTCCGACAATTTGATCTGCGCTGCCAACAAATCCGGCTCATCCGCCTCGTCGTCCCGCTTGCGACCGTCGGGCGGGATCAGATACTCGAACTCGCACAAAATATCGTCCACGTCTTCCGTCAGCTTGGCGCCGTCTTTGATCAATTTGTTGGTGCCGCGCGAACTCGGCGAATCAATCCTGCCGGGCACCGCAAACACATGCCGTCCTTGTTCAGCCGCTTGCGTGGCGGTGATCAACGCGCCGCTGTTGACGTTGGCTTCCACCACCACCACGCCGAGCGACCAGCCGCTGATGATGCGGTTGCGCATCGGAAAGCTCTGCCG
>CAZEQV010000390.1:0-3136 GCA_964514435.1 uncultured Verrucomicrobiota bacterium | reverse complement strand
CCTTGTCCGCCATTCCTCTGCATTGGCCACAAATAGATAGTGGGCGTTCTTGTGGTCACGGTATTCAGCCGTGACATAGTCCAGATGAATGGTCGCCGTGCCCGGTGGGTATGTCTCAAAAACGAACAATCCCACCGGCAACATATTTCTCATTACAAAAACAGCCGAAACGGCACCGAGCTTGTTCAGATCAAACGAGGGAAAAAACTTCGCTATGTCGGCCCGATAAAACCGCAGGAATTCCGCAAGCAACTCATCTTGCCCCGGCTTGACCGGCAAGAGGCTGAAGTAATCTCGTTGCCGCGACATCTTCCAGAGATAGACCAGGTTGACGGCCACAATGAACGCGTTGAGTGCAAAGACCGGGTAGGCCGACAACATCAATCCGTACACGGCCAGCGCCAACGCACCCCACATATTGATCCATCGCAACCGCCGCACACTGCGCATCATCAGCGAAACCGCCACCAGCACCGACCCCGCATACCCGACAATTTCCGTGAGGTTCATGGCTTGCGCGCTCCAAGAAAAACCCAGTTGCGACCATCCGCAAATCCTGAGACTGTACGTCGCGGTGACACCAAAACCATGAAATCGTCTCTTCGCGGAGTCATTCTGTCAGTTCTTTGCGGGTTTGTCGCAGTCGGCTGCCGCACCACGTACTACTCCGTGATGGAGACCTTCGGCAAACACAAACGCGACATCTTGCGCAGCAACATCCAATCAGCAGCCGAGGATCAAAAAGCTGCCACGCAAGAGTTTCAAGATGCGTTGACCCGACTGAAGCAACTTTACGGGTTCAAAGGCGGCGACATCGAAACGATGTATAACTCCCTCAACCGTGATTACGAGCGCTGCTCCAAACGCGCCGAGACGGTTCACGAGCGCGTCCGCGCCGTCGAAACGGTCGCCAACGACCTCTTCCGGGAATGGGAAAACGAGATCAAACAAATCTCCAGTGAATCCCTTCGCGCCAACAGCCGCGACCGTCTCAATGAAACCAAGTCCCGGTACAAGACCATGCACGACACCATGAAAAAAGCCGAATCCAGCATGGAACCCGTCCTCGTCCAATTCCGCGACAACGTCCTGTACCTGAAACACAACCTCAACGCCCAAGCGATCGGCACGATTCAAAAAGAAGCGCTCAACATTGAATCCGAGATCCAAAAGCTCATTGCCGACATGAACGCTTCCATCAACCAGGCCGACACGTTCATCCGCGGACTGAAATGACACGGCACCTCGTCATCATAGTTCTGTTCACGGCGGCATCAGGCAGCCTGGCCGGACCGCCAAACGTACCGGCCCCTTGGACGACCAAGGTTGATCCGCGCATCCTCGACAGCATCGAAGCATCCCCTGACGGCTCCGCCGACTTCCTCGTGCTGCTCCAAGACCAAGCCGACATTCGCGGAGCCGGCAAGCTTCGCGACAAGACCAACAAGGGGCATTTCGTGTACACCAAACTTCTCGAAGCCGTCGCACGCAGCCAGAAGCCGATGATCGCCGAACTGGAAAAACTCGGCGTCGAGTATCAGGCGTTCTGGATCATCAACATGATCCGCGTGCGCGGCAATCGTCATACTCTCCAGAAACTGGCCGAGCGAACCGATGTCGCCCGCATCGCCGGCAACTTCAGCACGCGTGTCACCTTGCCGGCTCCCGTGGAGACAAACGGTCCGCTTGCCATCACCGGTGTCGAAGCCAGCATCGGAAAAATCCGCGCCACCAATGTTTGGGCGTTGGGATTTACCGGCCAGGGCGTCACCGTGGCCGGTCAGGATACCGGGTATCAATGGAACCATCCGGCCCTTTTCGGCAAGTATCGCGGATACGACGGACCAACCACGAACCACAATTACAACTGGCACGACGCCATTCACACCAATGATGTGCACAATTCCGGCACGAATCCCTGCGGATACAGCCTTCTCGTTCCGTGCGACGATCACAGTCACGGCACCCACACCATGGGAACCATGGTCGGCGACGATGGCGGCAGTAATCAAATTGGCGTTGCACCCGGGGCCCGCTGGATCGGTTGCCGCAATATGGAACGCGGCTGGGGCACACCTGCCACCTACGCGGAATGTTTCCAGTGGTTTCTCGCGCCCACCGACCTTGCCGGCAACAATCCGGATCCGTCATTGGCTCCCGATGTCATCAACAATTCGTGGGCTTGTCCCGCCAGCGAAGGCTGCACAGATGTCAACGTTCACAAGTCCATCATCGAAACGCTTCAAACCGCTGGTATCGTGGTAGTCGTTTCTGCCGGCAACTCCGGCAGTGGATGCAGCAGCGTCAATGATCCTCCTGCCATCTACGATGCGAGTTTCAGCGTCGGCGCGACCGACATCAACGACAACATCGCCAGCTTCAGCAGCCGCGGTCCGGTCACGGTGGACGGCAGCAACCGTCTCAAACCCAACGTCAGCGCACCGGGCGTGAGCATCCGATCCAGTGCGCCGGGCAACACCTACATCACCACCTCCGGCACGAGCATGGCCGGCCCGCACGTGGCCGGCGTGGTGGCGTTGATCCTATCGGCGCACCCGACGTTGCGCGGACAAGTGGACAAGATCGAGCGGTTGATCGAGCAAACATGCGTGCCGCGCACCAGTGGACAAACCTGTGGCGGTGTTTCCGGTTCCGAGATCCCGAACAACACGTACGGTTACGGACGCGTGGATGCGCTGGCGGCACTGGCGTTGGATGACACCGATGGCGATGGCATGCCGGACTGGTGGGAGATCACCGAGCAATTCGACAAGAATAACAGCAGTGATGCGGCGCTGGATGCGGACGGAGACGGCGCGACCAATCTGCAGGAATACATGGCCGGCACCGACCCGCATGATCCCGAACAGGTTCTGCGCGTCACATCCGTCCTGCCGCAAGGAGATGGGTTGGCCATCTCGTTCAGCACAGTTTCGGGCAAAGCGTACCGGGTGGAAAGCGCACCGGTGTTGAACACGAATGATTGGAACGTGATCACCAACAATGTGACCGGCACAGGATTCGAGGTTCAGATAGCGGCGCCCGGCGCACTCACCGGCACGCAATTATTTTACCGGGTGCGCCTGCTGCCCTGATTCACCAAAGCCCAAACCGCACACGGCTGGGACCCTTTGGC
>CAZEQV010000389.1:0-3152 GCA_964514435.1 uncultured Verrucomicrobiota bacterium | reverse complement strand
GCAACGTCAGGGGCTGATTTTGAGTTGTTCAAATTCCTCGCCGCCTTCCATGAGCACGCCTTGCTCCTTGTACGTGCGCAACATGAAATGCGTGCCGGTGCTGTTCACGCCCGGCAACGTCGCCAGCTTCTCCGCCACGAACTGCGCCACCTCGCGCAAGCTGCGCCCTTCCACAAAAATCAACAGATCATAACCGCCGCTCATCAGAAACAGGCTGGTCACTTCATCAAACTTGGCGATTCGTTTCGCGAGGCGGTCAAAACCGCCTTCACGTTCCGGTTGGATTCGCACTTCGATCACGGCTTTGACCAGGTCGGTGTCAACCTTGTCATCATCAATCACGGCCTTGTAGCCGAGAATGATCTTGTCGTCCTCGTATTGTTTGATGCGGCGTTCGACCTCGGCGACGGGCAAATCCAACATCTTGGCCAGGTCGCCGGGCGTCCGCAGTGCATGTTCCTCCAATAATTTCAGCAGTGGGTCCATGCCCGGCAGTGTAAGATTCGTCTCCCAAAGTTCAAGGCTTATCCCGTGGCGCAAACTTCTATTGCCGCCGCTCCGAGCCTCTGATACTGTCCGCGCAGTCAGTCGTCGGGACGTAGCGCAGCCTGGCTAGCGCACTTGCATGGGGTGCAAGGGGTCGCGAGTTCAAATCTCGCCGTCCCGACCATTTTCTTTTTCTCTCACACCAAGAGATAAGCGGCAATTAATTCTCCGAACAACACACTCACCTCGGCCACATACAACAAGCCGGTGGCCGCTTGGTTCGCTTCCTCTTTCACACAGCGGTACGCCATCACTGCCAACACACCCGGCAGCGCAATCCCAAACAGCAGCCTCAAAACCATGAACATCAAGTTGCCCTCAGCAGCCCACAGATGATTCAAGTAAGTGGAGGCCAAATTCGGGTCCAACGGTCGCAGAAGTGTCAGCACCCCCACTATCACCACCAACCGCAACCCGACTGCCCCGATCAGATACAGCGTGAACCGCTCCAGATACTCAAACGACATCCCGCGCATCACCAGATACCAATGCCCCAAAATCATCGCCACATTCACCGTCCCCAACAAGACCGTACCGGACAAAATACCGGCATCGAAAAGAAAAGGAGCTTTCGTTTCGATGCCCCGGCTTGCCAGAACCTTGCCGGCCAGCGGCACCAATCCAAAGACCAACCCTACGAACCCCGACAAAATCATGAACAGTCGCCCCGCCGCCCGCTTCTCCAGTCGGAACAACCCAAATGCAATCGTGGCTCCGATGACCGTCAATCCCAGATATCGCATCTCCCACCATGTCGCCTGATGCATCACTTTCGTCAGAGTGAACGCCAGGGCGGCGGCCAATGCCCCGATCAAGCTGTTGAGCGTGAAAAAGCTCGCCCGCAACGTGTGTACAGGTGCCACGGCGGCGAACAGCAACGATCCGATGCTCAACTGTGTCAGAATTACGGCGAAAACTTGAATCATTCTCATGGTCGTTTCACGTTCATCCAATCTTCCTGACTATAGATATGTTGAACTTCCCGGCAAAGACTTTTCCCGGTAAGGTTCTGCTGTGACCGCAATCGAACAAAACCTTCACGGCATCCAAGAACGCATCGCCGCCTCGGCGCGTCGCGCCGGTCGTGATGCTTCTTCCGTCACGCTTGTGGCTGTTTCCAAGACGCACCCGCCCGAAACCATCGAGCACGCCATCGCTGCCGGCCAGCTTTTGTTTGGCGAAAGCAAGATTCAAGAAGCCCGCACCAAGATACCGGCCGTGTCGAGTCGCGCCCGCTGGCATTTGATTGGCCATCTTCAATCCAACAAAGCGCGCGATGCCGTGACGATGTTTGAACTGATTCATTCCGTGGACTCCGTGAAACTCGCCGCTGAGATTTCCAAATGGGCGGAACGGGCCGGTAAGACGCAAGAGATTTTGCTGGAAGTCAACGTGTCCGGCGAGGCGAGCAAGTTCGGATTCCAGCCGGAAGACGTGGCCGGTGCGTTGGAACAAATCAACCGGCTTCCACGGCTGATCGTGCGCGGGTTGATGACGATCGCGCCGTGCGCGGAAGACCCCAACAAAGCGCGTCCGTTCTTCGCGAAACTGCGCGAGTGGCGGGACCGCCTCGGATTGACCGAGCTTTCGATGGGCATGACCGGTGACTTTGAACCGGCGATTGAGGAAGGCGCCACCATCGTGCGCATCGGCACGGCGATTTTCGGTGAACGAACCAAGGCAAGATTGCGGGAGGAACCTAATGAGTACGCTCAATAAGACCATCGCTTTTCTCGGTGCCGGTAACATGGGGGAGGCGTTGATTCGCGGGTTGCTGGCGGCCGGCACGGTGGAACCGCGACAGATCGTGGCCGCCGATGTGCGAGCCGACCGTCTGCAACACTTGGCCGGCAAGTTTGGCATTCGCACGGGCGTCATCACCGACGCCGACGTGATCATCCTGGCGGTAAAACCGCAGCAGATGAAAGAAGCGCTGGCTTCGCTTCCTTCGACTGTGAAGCCGCTCTACATCTCCATCGCGGCCGGAATCAGCACGGCCAGAATTGAAGCCGAGCTGGGCCGGCAACCTCGCGTGATTCGCGTGATGCCCAACACGCCGGCCTTGGTTGGTTGCGGGGCGGCGGGGTTGTGTCCGGGCCGGTTTAGTTCCGAGTCCGACATGGCCGTTGCCGAAACCATCATGCGAGCCGTCGGCATCACCGTGCGCGTGGAAGAATCCTTGATGGACGCCGTCACGGCCGTCAGCGGCAGCGGTCCGGCGTACGTATTTCTGGTGGTGGAAGCGATGATCGCGGCCGGTGTCGCGCAAGGTTTGTCGCAGGAGGTCGCCGCGCGATTGGTGGTCCAAACAGTCTTGGGCGCCGGCAAGCTTTTGGCGGAAACGGGCGAAACGCCCGGCGAGTTGCGGCGCAAAGTCACGTCACCGGGCGGGACAACCGAGGTCGCGATCAAAGTGATGACCGAGCGTCAGTTGCCGGACATCTTTGCCCAATCCATCGCCGCGGCGGCGAAACGCGGTCGGGAACTTTCCGGCGGCTAAATTCCCAGTTGAAATTTGTCTTTCCATCGGTAATCTACCGCCGCTTTCCGAGCCAGGGTAGCTCAGTGGTAGAGCAGGGGACTCATAAGCCCTTGGTCGGGAGTTC
>CAZEQV010000388.1:2451-3166 GCA_964514435.1 uncultured Verrucomicrobiota bacterium | reverse complement strand
CGGGATCAACATGACCACGGCCATGCAAAACCAGAAAGCGGCGGTCAACGCGGGACATTGGCTGCTGTACCGGTATGATCCGCGGCGCGCGGAGAAGAATGAGAATCCACTGCAGTTGGATTCTCGCAAGCCGTCCGGACCGATCGGGCAGTACCTGCTGATGGACAACCGGTTCAAGATGCTGTCCAAGAGCAAACCCGAACAGGCGAAACTCCTGTTCAAGATGGCACAGGAGGACGCCAATACGCGGTTCAAGTTCTACGAGTATTTGGCGACGCGCAAGTTTGGAGCGAATGGCGAGGCGACACCGGTAGCGGCCAGCGCACCAGCCAAGCCAACAGAAGCCGGCAACGAGACAGTGGCCACAACAGCCTGACAATCAGAGGAGACATATGGCAATTGACCTATCAACAAACTACATGGGAATGACGTTGCGAAGTCCGCTGGTGGTGTCGGCGTGCGGACCGTTGTCGGAAGACATCGGCAACATACGCAAGATGGAGGACGCGGGAGCCGGAGCGGTTGTGTTGTACTCGCTGTTTGAGGAGCAACTGCGCGCAGAGGCGATGGAACTCAATTACCATCTCACCGAGGGCACGGATAGTTATCCGGAGGCGTTGAGTTATTTTCCGGAGCCGGACAGCTTCACGCTCGGTCCTGAGGAGTATCTCAACCACATCCGTCGCGCCAAAGAAGCGGTGAAGATGCCGGTGAT
>CAZEQV010000388.1:0-2441 GCA_964514435.1 uncultured Verrucomicrobiota bacterium | reverse complement strand
TTGGACGAACTTCGCCAAACAGATTGAGGAGGCCGGCGCCGATGCGTTGGAGTTGAACATCTATTACATCCCCACCGACAACAAGATGACCGGCGCGGAGGTGGAGCAGACCTACCGGGACATCCTGAAAGCCGTGCGGTCCACAGTGAAGATACCGGTGGCGGTGAAACTCAGTCCATTCTTCAGCAACGTGGCGAACATGGCCCGCCAACTCGACCGAGACGGGGCCGATGCGCTGGTGTTGTTCAACCGGTTCTACCAGCCCGACATCAACCTGGAAGAGTTGGAGGTGGAACCTTCCATCTTGTTGAGCACGCCGCAGGCGTTGCGGTTGCCGATGCGGTGGTTGGCCATATTGTTCGGCAGGATCAATGCCGACCTGGCGGGCACCAGCGGCATTCACACCCACCGGGATGTGCTGAAGATGCTAATGGCGGGCGCCGATGTGACCATGGTGTGTTCGGTGTTGTTGGCGCGCGGCATAGAGCACATGAGTGTCATTGAACAAGCCATGCGGGAATGGATGGACGAACATTGGTACGAGTCTGTGGATCAACTGCGCGGCAGCATGAGTCAGATGCGATGCGCCGATCCGAGTGCATATGAGCGTTCGCAGTACATGCGCGCGATCACCTCGTACCGGCCTTCCTGAACGGAGGCGCAGATGAAATACTCGAGAGAAGAGGCGCTGGAGAAGATACGGGCGTTCTTGGTGTCGGAGACTCGCGAGGGCGAAATCACCTGCCAGGCTGCGGCCCGGCTGGGAATCTTCTGCCGGGGCTTTGATCGCTGGAGCACGGAGCAACTGAAGCAGCAGTTCCCGTGGTTGGTGGCGAAATTGCGCCCCGATTTCACACGCGAGGAGCTGCTGCAACTGATCGTTTTGTGGGATAAGGCGAGGATGCTGGTTGATCACGTTTCAACCACGTGTGATGCCTTGGCCTACGACCACGACGCGTGTTTGGGATTCGACCGGTTCAGCAATGCGGAATTGAAGAAGCTGTTTCCGCAAATCTTCTCCGAGCAAGACGAGATCACGCAATGGTGACCGGCGGCGCGCTCAACTCCGTTTGGCCACGATCACTTCCATGCCCTTGCTTCGATACAACTCAATCTGGTCGGAAGGCGTGGCGTCGTCGGTGACAATGGCGTGGACGCGGTCCAGTTCGCAGAGCGGGGTCAGAGATTTGCGGGCGAACTTGGTGTGATCCAGGCACATGATGACGCGTTGTGCGGCGTTGATCATCGCCAGTTGAATCTCAATCAGCAGCGCGTGCGAATTGCTCAAACCTTCCGGCGTGATTCCGCTGCAACTCATCACCGCCACGTCGGCGTGTGACTTGGAAAATGTTTGCACCGCCAACGGGCCGACAAGAACACCCAACCGGGGATAGATCACGCCACCGGACAGCACCACTTCCACTTGCGACGAGGAAGCATACAGATTGGCGACCGGCAGGGAATTGGTGAAAATCTGGGGGCGCTTGCTTTCGATGTGTTTGGCCACGTGAAACACCGTGGTACCGGCATCTATGATCACGCTCTGACCGGGTGTGATGAGTTCCGCGCACGCTTTCCCGATAGCCTCTTTCTCCTCGACCTGATGGGTGTCGCGCATCGAAAAGACAAACTCGTCCGACCGAGGATTTACGAGGCGGGCGCCACCGTGGGTTCGTCGGATACTGCCGGTCGTTTCCAGAGCCGTAACGTCACGTCGCACGGTGGAAACGGAGACGCCGAGTTGCCGGGCGAGGTCGTCAAGAGAAGCGAATTCCACCCGTTGAAGGTATTCCTCGATATGTTTCTGACGTTCTTCAGCCTGCATTTCTAGGCATTATGATAGATATTGGAAGCTTTTGCAAGAAAATGTTTGACTCCTTGCAGGATGTGGCATAATTTGAGCGTATCTTTCACATGTTTATGGCTGAGAATCCTACTACCATCCATCGCGCCGTGGTCGAACATTGGGTTCGCAAAGCTGTTTATGAACGCCTCAACAAACCTCTCCCACGCCGCGGTGCCGGCCCCAATCCCCTCGTCGTCAACGTCAGCGCCCGTCATTGTCATCTCACACCCGAAGCGGTCGAGATTCTCTTTGGCAAAGGCCACACATTGACACCGATGAAGATGCTTTACCAAGAGGGCCAATATGCAGCCAAGGAATCTGTCACGTTGATTGGTCCGCGCAGCCGCGTCATCTCCAATCTTCGCATCCTCGGACCGTGCCGGAATCTCAACCAAGTGGAGTTGGCGTACACCGACGCGATCTCGCTGGGGTTCGACATTCCGTTGCGGCTGTCCGGTGACATCAAAGGAACGCCCGGATGCATGTTGATGGGCCCGGCAGGATTCTTTGAAATGGAGCAGGGCGTGATCCGCGCCAAGCGCCACGTTCATCTCAGTCCCGAGGATGCTACGTTCTACGGCGTGAAACACATGGA
>CAZEQV010000387.1:0-3182 GCA_964514435.1 uncultured Verrucomicrobiota bacterium | reverse complement strand
TGATCGGCCAGAACCTCGGCCACCAATTTCTCAAAAGCCGCGATGCTGAATGGCTTGGAAACCCAACGATTGCCGATCCGGTCCAGGAACGATCGCGATTTGCTGCTCACGGTGTCGCCCGTGACGAAGATAATCCGGCTGGCCAGCTTGTCATCCAGCACACGCACCGATTCGTAGAAATGCTCGCCGTCCATGACCGGCATGCACAGGTCGGAAATGATGATCGCGTAGTCAGTCGTCTTGACCTTTTCCAAGCCCTCGGCGCCATCCACGGCGATCTGCACTTCATAGCCCGCGCCCGTCAACACGGCCGTCAGCACGTCCCGGATGCCGGGCTCGTCATCCACCACAAGAATCTTCTTCGGCGTGTCCACATTGGCAGCAGAATCCGCAGGCGGGTGCGCGGCTGGCTCAGGCTCGGCCGGCGCCTCACAGGGCACGACCGGCAGCTCAATATGGAATGCCGCCCCCTTGCCGACCTGACTCTCCAGCCACATTCGGCCCCGGTGCTCTTCGATGATTGTATTGGATATGGACAGCCCCAAGCCGGTCCCCTTGCCGGGCGGTTTGGTCGTGAAAAACGGATCAAACACCTTGCCGGCTATCTCCGGCGGCACACCCGGACCGCTGTCCTTGATGGAGATTCGAATGTAGTGATTGAGTTCTTCCGTCGTCACAATCAGCGACCGGTTCGTCGAATGAGAAACCATCGCGTGAATCGCGTTGGTGATGATGTTGTTGAGCACTTGTTCAATCTGAATCGCGTCCGCCATCGTGGCCGGCAGCTCTTTGGCGAGACTCTGATCCAATTCGACGCCGTTGCCCTGCAGGTCGGCGGAGCGAATTTCCAGGACGTTGCTCACCAGCTTGTTGATGTTCACGGGCGCAACTTGCGGCTCGCACGGACGGGCAAACGACAACAAATCCCGCACAATCTTCGCCGCGCGTTCGCTTTCATGCAGGATTTTCTGCAACTCATCCCGGTCGGGTCCGCCATTGCGGTACTTGCGGTTCAACAACTGCGCATACCCGACCACCACCGCCAAGGGATTGTTCAACTCATGGGCCACACCGGCAATCAGCTGCCCCAGTGCCGACATCTTTTCCGCGCGCCTGACCAACTGGCCTATCTTCTTGTGCTCGGCCACTTCACGTATTCGGGCTTGCACGACCGCGCGTCCATTCAAACTCAACAGGCTGGTGTCGCCCTCGCAAAGAACCATCGAGGAATCCGAACGCGTCACATGGAATTCGCCAAACGGCTTGAAGACAGCGTTGAACATCTGACGATGCTCCAGTGTGCCGTTGCCTTCCTTCCTGAGATCCGGGCAAATCTCAGAGAAGTTCTGGCCTATCAACGCCTCCTGCGCGGATCGCGTCAACCTCTCTGCCGCTTGATTCACATCCACGATTTTCAGCGTCAGCAAATCCACCATGAACACGGCATCACTGGCGCCATCCAACACCGCCCGGTACTTTCGGTCCGACACACCCGCCTCATGATTCACAATCAACCCTACGGCAATCAGCAGCGCCAAGAACGCAGAACCAAGATAGCCGACTGCCAGAAAACCGGGACTGTTGCTGAGAAGCGGGAACACGATAACTTGCAGGCCCCACAGAACAAATCCGCCAACCAACAAACCTTTGTGCCTTTGCCTCGGTTGATGCCGCCAGAGCAGAAATCCGCCCGCCACACGCGCCATCCCCAACAACACACTTACACCGAGCTCGGGCACAATGGTAAACTCAAACAAGCGCACCGTCACAAACGCCCACAGCGACACGGCGACCATGCCCAACCAACGCTCGGACACCTGTGTTTGTCGGCCGGCCAGAACACAATCACCCAAAATCATGAAGAACGCGCTCAAACCAATAAGCCCCAACCGCGCCATCTCCACCCACTCCAGATCCGGCCAATTCCTCGAAACCAGAAACAAGCTCAGGCCGGCTGCGTAGAGCAACGTGGCCATCATCCAATGACGATAGAAGGTTTGCCCCGACACTCCTGACAAGTAAGCCAAAAGCCCCACCACAACGGCCACACAAACCAAAGACAGCACCACGGCGGCCACAACAAACTCGCCGCTCTCGATGCCGCTCATGATTGCATTCATCACATTCACATTTCTCAAATGGTCTTTGCTTCCACGCGCAACGCTTCCGCTTGGGTCACAACTTCATGCTCATTTAAAGCACGATACCTGCCAACGTTGACGTGTCGCCCGCCCTGCGCCTATACTCTGCCCCATGAAAATTTCCCTTTCCACCGCCCCGCTCCATTCACACAACTTGCCCGCTATCATCCACTTCTCGTTTGAAAATGAACCCGTCAAGCTTCCGTCTTGCCTTTCGCCACTGGTCAAATCTCTCACCAAGAAGGAATTCAATGGCGCTTCCAAAAAGGTCTGCCTGCTCAGAACCGACGGGCTTATCGCCTCGCCCCGTCTCATGCTCGTGGGGCTTGGAACACGAGCCACATTCAATCCCGAAACCCTCCGATGCGCCGCAGCCACTGCCGTCCGTAAACTCGCCGAATCAGACATTCGTGAAATGGCCGCCGCCCTGCCGGATGTGGACCACCATGCCCTTTCGGCCGCAGCCATCGTCGAAGCCGCCATCATGGCGCCCTACAAATTCACCAAATTCAAATCGCCCGCCGACGCCATCACTCCCATCACCAAACTCATTCTTTGCCTGCCGGCTGGCGCGGACGTGCGCGACATTGAATCGGCCGTCAAACGCTCCCAAATCGCCGCTGAAGCCGTCAACTTCGCGCGGGAAATCGGCAACCTGCCCGGCAACGTCGTCTGGCCCGAAGTCCTCGGCAACTACGCCCGCCAACTGGCCCGTTCCCACAAACTGAAGTGCACCATTCTGGACAAACGCGCCTTGGAACGTTGAAAGTTCGGCGGCCTGCTCGCCGTCGGCGGCGGCAGCGCGCGCGACCCACGGTTGATCGTCCTCGAATACAACGGCACCGGCCGCGCGACAAGGTCCCGGCAACCCGTCGCGCTCGTCGGCAAAGCCATCACCTTCGACACCGGCGGCATTTCCATCAAACCCAGCGACCGCATGGAAGAGATGAAGTTCGACAAATGCGGAGGTGTCGCCGTCCTGGCCACGATGAAAGCCATCGCCGAAATACGTCTGCCGCTGCATGTCATCGCCGTCATCGG
>CAZEQV010000386.1:0-3183 GCA_964514435.1 uncultured Verrucomicrobiota bacterium | reverse complement strand
TAAGCGGGTGCCGCCATCCTGCGCAAGCGCAACTTCCGGGCGAAAACGCCCGCCACCCGTCCGGACCGCCGTCCCACCCCCCGCCAAACCCCCAACCATTCCTGTGACCATAATAATGCTACATATGTCGTGTTATTATGGTATAGGGAGGCGGAGGTGAACAATGCCACGACCGCTGAGCGAAGCAGCCTGTGAGGTGTTGGACTTCTTGTACTGGACGGCAGAGCCGTTCACGGTACCGCACTTGGGCAAATTGAAACGCGGTATGGATGACCGCAACCGCATCCGCGCAGCCGAACGCCGCCTTGCCAGATTGCGCGCGCGGCAACTGCTCGTCCGTGAAGAACGCGCCGGACAGATCGTGTGCCGCATCACCGAGGCCGGCAAACGCCTGGCAGTGGGCGGTCGCGACCCGGACCAGTATTGGGACCGACCGTGGGATGGTCAGTGGCGAATGGTGGTGTTTGACTTGCCGGGGCGTTGCCAGGCGGTCCGTCAACGGTTGTTACGGTGGCTGCGCCAGCACGGTTTCGGTTATCTCCAAAACAGCGTCTGGATTCACCCCGATTCCATCAGTAAAATCACCGATGCCCTGAAAGATTTTCGCGACGATGTCGAGTCGTTCACCGTCATGGAGGCGCGCTGCTGCGCGGGATTCTCCGACGCGGCGATCGTGGCGGGCGCGTGGGATTTTGCCGAGATCAACAAGCGCTACGAGGCCCACTTGTCGCAGACGGAAGGCGAGTTGACCGGCGCACTGCGACAGCCGGCTACCCCGGCAGAGCTGCGACGGCGATTACGCCAGGAACGACTGGCATGGGCGCGCGCGCTGGCGATTGATCCGTTGTTGCCGCGACGGCTGTTACCGCCGGGTTATCTCGGTGAACGAGCTTGGCAGGCTCATCGCTCGGTGATGAAACGCTTGCTCCGCAGTCTGCATAACATCTGACCTCAGACCGCTCATCGTGGTATCGCTTGCGACATAATTACGCTACATATGTCTCATGATTATGGTCAACGGGAGAACGTAAGCTGCGCAAGGCAATACCGAACAAATCCGAGCAATCACCGCCATTTACCACAGGGCTATTTCAGCGTAGGAACTAGCTGATGAACCCACTCCTTTCCGTCAAATGCGGCGTCCGTTGCCTGACGGGCAGCAGTTTTGACCGCGTGCCTCGTGGTGCAGACGCCGGCTGGCAGCCTTGGGGCAGCTCGTTGCGCAAGGAGGGAGTTGCGGACTTGGCGAAGTACTTTGGGCATAACCCCGGCTTCGACCACCTCATCCGCCGGACGCAAAGTGGGAGAGCTTTCACTGCGCCGCCAGCCAACCAAAGGAGATCTGTTACCAGCCATGAACCGCCGCCCTCCGCTCAACCATCTGGTTCCCAAATCCTGTTTGGGAACCGTTGCTGCCAACGCAACGCTGTTGCGAAGGAATCAGGGGGAACGGAGTTCCGCAACCAATTGCGCTCCCAAACGGGGCTTGGGAACGAGCAGCCAGTCAACAGGAGCTAACACATGAGTGAAGCCAAGAAAGTACGCATCGGATTTGTCGGCGTTGGCAACATGGGTCAAGCCGCGCACTTGCGCAATTACGCCATGGTCCCCGACTGTGAGATCGTCGCGCTGGCCGAAGTAAAACAGGAACTCGCTCGCAAAGTCGCTACCAAATGGGGCGTGCCGAAAGTTTATGCCTCACACGAGGAGATGCTTGCCGCCGAACAACTCGACGGCATCGTCGCGTCGCAACCGTTCACCCGGCATGGGATGTTGATCCCCGAACTCCTCAAGGCCGGCAAGCCAGTGTTGACCGAAAAACCCATTGCCGGCTCCATTGAGATGGGCGAGAAGATCGTTGCTGCCGCCAAAGCCAACCATACCTGGATGATGATCGGCTACCACAAACGCTCCGACCCCGCAACGATATACGCCAAGGCGGAGATTGACCGGCTCAAGCAGACCGGCGAACTCGGCAAGCTCACCTACATCCGCATCCTCATGCCGGCCGGCGATTGGATCGGCAACGGATTCAACCAAAACATCTGGTCCAAGGAACCAGCCACCGGCCTGCAGTGGGATCCGCCCGCCGCGGACATGGACAAACCGACGTTCGACGCCTACACCGCATTTGTGAACTACTACATTCATCAGGTTAACCTGATGCGGCATCTCCTCGGCGAGACGTGGCAGGTCACATACGCCGATAAAGCCGGCGTCCTGCTGGCCGGTGAGAGCGCCAGCGGCGTGACTTGCTCCATTGAGATGAGTCCTTACCAGACCACGATTGACTGGCAGGAGTCGGCGCTGGTCTGTTTCCAACGCGGCTGGGTGAAACTCGAACTCCCCTGCCCGCTCGCGTTCACGCGCCCCGGCAAGGTCGAAATCTTCCGCGACCCGAACAAGGAAACCACACCCAAGACCGAGATTCCGCAACTGCCGTGGGTCCACGCGATGTGGCAGCAAGCCCGCAACTTCGTGGATGCCGTGGCCGGCAAGCGTCCCACCATGTGCACCGCCGAGGATGCCCTCGCGGACATTCAACTTGCCCGCGAATACATTCGCCTCAAACTCGGCAGGTAACGAGTCGCCATCATGCCCCTGAAATGGAAAAAACAATGGATCGCCGACGAAGGCTACGAGTCGGCGGGCGTGTTCGACGTGAACAACGACGGCGTGCTCGACATCGTCTCGGGCGCGTTCTGGTATCAAGGCCCCGACTTCCGCAAGAAACACGGCATCGGCGAGGTGAAGAAGTACGGCGAGTACTACGACGACTTCTCGACCATCGCCCTTGATGTCAATGGCGATGGCTACCTCGATTTCATCACCGGCGGCTGGTGGGGCAATACGCTCCGCTGGCGCGAGAACCCCAAGGGCGACCCCAAGAAACCGTGGACCGAACACATCATCGCCGAAACCGGCAACGTCGAGACCACGCGCGCGTGGGATCTGGATGGCGACGGCGTGATCGAGATCGTTCCCAATACGCCGCCGCGCCGGGAGGTGAAGGCGTTCAAGCTTGTCGCGCCTGGCCAGTTCGAGGAACACATCCTCTACACCTTCCCGGAGAAAGTCACGCAAGGCCACGGCCTCGGCTGCGGCGACATTGCCGGCAACGGTCGCAAGGACATCCTGCTCTGCAAAGGCTGGCTCGAAGCACCCGCCGATCCTTGGAAAGGC
>CAZEQV010000385.1:3076-3203 GCA_964514435.1 uncultured Verrucomicrobiota bacterium | reverse complement strand
CTAAGAACTAACAATCATTTGCGCAGCTTCGGCTGCTGTCTGTCACGAAACCTCGGAAATTTCGGTACACAGAACATCGCTCGAAGCGCGCCCCGCACAGGGGCGCGCCGAAAGCGTTTCTGTGTGG
>CAZEQV010000385.1:2656-3066 GCA_964514435.1 uncultured Verrucomicrobiota bacterium | reverse complement strand
CGGACAGATGGATGAGGCGCGTCGGGGCAACTCGGTGCCTGTGACGGGACGCGATTAAGCGCGTCCCTCTTGTTTTCAGGCACCAGAGGGAAACCACACGGGAGCAGTCTGGGACAACGGCTGAACTGCCATCCACCCACGCAGTCAGCCCATGCCCACACTCAACTGGATCGGGAAAGAGGCGGTGGTGAACCATCACCAAAAGGTGCCTTACCATCTGCTCAAGGATGTGCCGGACCTTTCGGTCGGCGATCCCGGCAGCGGGAACCTCATCGTCCAAGGCGACAACCTCGTCGCGCTCAAGGCGCTGCTCCCGTACTACGCCGGGCAGGTGAAGTGCATCTTCATTGACGTTCCATATAACACCGGCAACGAAGGCTGGGTTTACAACGATAACGTCAATAGTCCCA
>CAZEQV010000385.1:0-2646 GCA_964514435.1 uncultured Verrucomicrobiota bacterium | reverse complement strand
TGGCAAGGTGGTCGGCGACGAAGCATCCGACCTTTCCCGCCATGACAAATGGTTGTGCATGATGTATCCACGACTACGCTTGTTGCGCCAGTTGTTGTGTGACGACGGCGTCCTCTTTGTTCAAATCGGAGATGAAGAAGGCGCGCGACTGAAACTTCTTCTCGATGAAGTCAGCTTCTTCTTCAAGAACGCAATTATTGTTCGGCGGGGCGTCAAGAATGTTCAGGCGCAATTCAAGACGGTTGACTCGCTCGCTACGGGTCACGACACGATTCTGCTGTACGCGAAAACTGCCAATCTCCGGCTGCCGAGGCTGCAACACAATCTCGGAGAAGCGGAAAACGGTAAATGGGACACTTTCTGGCGTGGCACTGACAGACCAACGATGCGGTACGAGATTTTCGGCGTAACTCCACCGACCGGACAGTGGCGTTGGCAGGAAAGTCGCGCAAAGCAGGCAAAACGAAACTACGAGGAGTTTCTTAGCGAGGTGGCCGGCCGAATGACTTTAGATGAGTACTACTCCTTCGCGTTGACCACACAAGGGGCGGATTTGGACTTCGTGAGGAAAGACGATTCTGGAACTGTTCAATACTACGTACCGCCGCGTTCCTACAAGATCATCAGCGATATGTGGATGGATGTCAGCACTGCCGGGCAAACAACTGACTTTCCCCACGAAAAACATACGGACTTACTGAAGCGTATTGTTCGCTGGACTACTGGGCCAGATGATTTGGTTCTGGATTCGTTTGGTGGATCGGGTTCAACGGGTGCAGCGGTCTTGGAACTAAATCAAGAAGACAACTCGAACCGACGCTTTGTGCTGGTTGAATTGGAACACAAAGTTGCCCGCGATGTATTGGTGAAGCGAATGCGGCAAGCCGTTCAGGATCGGGGCGGTCACTCTGGTTTCCGCTATTGCGAACTTGGCGAACCGTTGTTTGACGAGCGCGGGCAGATCAAGACGGCGGTGAAGTTCGCGGACTTGGCGCGGCATGTCTATTTCACCGAGACGGGCGAACCGTTGCCACGTGAACGGGTGCCAAACACGCCGAAACTCGGCGTATGCCGGGGCGTCGGCGTCTATCTACTGTTCAACGGCATTCTCGGCGACAAAAGCGCCGGTGGCGGCAACGTGTTGACGCGCGCCGTGCTGGAGAAATTGCCGAAACATGACGGGCCGAAGGTGGTTTATGCGGCGGGATGCCGGTTGGGCAAGGAAACGCTGCGGGCGGAACAAATCACGTTTCGGCAGACGCCCTACGAGATCAAGGTGACATGAACATCCGACCCAAGCCTTACCAAGACCGAGTGCTGGACTCGTTGCGTGATTTCCTGCGCGAGTGTGCCCGGACGAACAACCCGGCCGGCGCGTTCGCCACCGTCACACAGCGCAATGGCGGGACGGCGCAACCATATTTTCCGGTGCAGATACCGGAACTGAGCGGGCTGCCGTACGTGTGCTTGCGCGTGCCGACCGGCGGCGGCAAGACCTTGCTGGCGTGCCGGGCGGTCGGGACGGCGTTGCATGACTTCATGCAGGCCGACCGGGCGGTCGTCCTGTGGCTGGTGCCGAGCAACACGATTCTCGACCAGACAGCCCGGGCGTTATCGGATAACCGTCACGCCTACCGGCGCGCATTGGAGGTGGGCATTGGTGGCCCGGTGGAAGTGCTGACGATTGAGGAAGCGTTGCGGATGTCGCGGGCGACAGTGGACGGCCAGACGGTGGTGATCGTAGCGACGATCCAGAGCTTCCGGGTGGAGGACACGACGGGGCGCAAGGTCTATGAGGACAACGGCCATTTGCAGGCACACTTCGACGGCTGGCCGGAGCATTTGCTGGCGAGTCTGGAACGCGGGCCAGACGGCAAGCCGGTGCGGTCGCTGGTGAACGCGCTGCGGTTGCGCCGCCCCATCGTGATCGTGGACGAAGCCCACAACGCACGGACAGAGCTATCGTTCGCGACACTGGCGAAGGTTTATCCGTCCTGCATCGTAGAATTCACGGCGACGCCGGCGCTGGAATACAAGCCGTCAGTCGGTCGGTTCCCGTCGAACGTGCTGCACCGAACTTCGGCCGCGGAGTTGAAAGCGGCGGCGATGATCAAGTTGCCGATCCGGGTGTTTACGCGTCCACCGGGACAGAAGGAGCAGGCACTGGCAGAGGCGGTGACGCTGCGGGCGGATTTGGAGAAGCTGGCGTTGGCGGAGGGGCAGGCGACCGGGGAGTACATCCGCCCCATTTTGTTGATTCAGGCGGATCGGGTGGACGACACGGAGCCGCTGCGGGAACAGATGATCAAAGACTTCAAGCTCGCGAAGGACGAGATCAAGATTTCCACCGGCGCGCTGGATGAGTTGAAGGACATCAAGGACATCGCGGCGGCAGGTTGCCCGGTGCGCTTCATCATCACAGTGCAAATGCTGAAAGAGGGCTGGGACTGCCCGTTTGCCTATGTGCTGTGCAGCTTGAAGGAAACCCGGTCGGCCACGGCCATCGAGCAGATTGTCGGGCGCGTGTTGCGGCTACCGAATGTCGAGTTCAAGCAGCGGGCGGAATTGAACCATGCCTATGTGTTCTCGGTGTCGGACTCCTTGCCCGCCGTGCTGGCGGAGTTTCAACAAGCGTTGGAGGCGAAC
>CAZEQV010000384.1:0-3213 GCA_964514435.1 uncultured Verrucomicrobiota bacterium | reverse complement strand
CTTCGTGGCCCATGCTTCCTGCGCGAACGGATTGTCGCCGCTGATGCCCCAGACATCAGCGTTGAGGCTGGTGTACGCGTTCAAGCCCTGGCTCACGTCACACAACTCCTTCGTGCAGACGCCTGTGAACGCCATGGGCACGAACAGCAACAGCGTGTTCTTCTTTCCGGCGTTCTGGCTGAGTTTGAGCTTGCTCAGACCGCTGGCCGATTTGACGGTCAATTCAAAATCCGGTGCCTTGTCGCCAACTTTCAATGCCATATGATGGTTTTCCTTTGTTGATACTGGGTTTGCGAAGCGATGGTGGACGATACAGGACTTGAACCTGTGACCTCTTCCATGTCAAGGAAGCGCTCTAGCCAACTGAGCTAATCGTCCCCCAAGTTCGGCGCATAGTAACGACCGCCCCCACCTCTGTCAACCCGCCCACGACTCAAGCTGGCTACTTCTCAGGAGCCGACCCGGAAGCCGGCAGGATTGCGAACACGATCTTTTCCGTGTGAATCGTTGACCAGCGTGAGCGGTGCCGCACGGTCACCGGATTGAGGTCGTCCATCTCCACCTTGTAGTGCGCCTTTACGAAATCGCGCAGACCGACCGGCAAGGTCGCCTTGCGGCCGGGCGTCCACACCACCAACACATCGCGCGGCTTGTCGAACTCATCCGTCACCAGTTTCCGCAACTCGGGAGTGACCGCCACGCTGCCGGGCAGCCACATCAACAGATTGGCGGCCGTGGCCATTTCATCGCTCAGAATGAGGCCTTCCTGAAAACCGGCGCGGCGAATGTCTTCGGCAAACTCACGGTTGGGAAAATTGTGCAACGTGGCTTTGCCGGTAAGGTCGGGGGCCAATATCCGGCCCAGCATCAACATGACCATCACCACGGCGAAGACGCTTCCGATGCGCAGAAACCATCGCCAGCGCACCGGTTGGATCGCTGCGGGATCGAGGCGCGTGGTCAAATACAGGGGAAAAAGAAAAAGTACCGGCTGAAACCAGCGAGCGCGGAAGAATGTCACTTTGAATATCAAAACCAGCGCGAGCAGAATGACCACCGTGATGAGGAAGAATCTGGCGAAGGGAAACTTGCCGGCGGGGGCCTGGCGACGATATGCGCCCGGCATCAGCAACAGATACATCAAACATGGCAGACCGAGAAACGCTCCCAGCGCCGCGGACAAACTCCCCAGTCCTTTGATGGCGTTGGGATGTGTCTCGATCTGAAGTTTGTAGGTGGTGCTTGTGACGAGTTCCCGGTGCGTGAGCGCCCACCACACATGAGGAAACGCCATGCCCAAAGCAATCAGGGCCGTGAGAACAAATCGAGGATCAAGCACGATTCGGCGGCCATCAGCATACGTGGACAATGTGACAAGCACCGCCACCAGAAATATCAGGTAGTTGTATTTGGTTAGTGTCCCCAGTCCGCAGACGACGCCTAGAAGGATGAAATTGAGCGTGGAGCGTTTGTCCAGCAAACGAGTGACTTGAAAGAAGGTGATGGCGCAGAAGGTGGTCGCGATGACGGTGTGCGACAGGTCGCGCTGCGAAGCCCACGCGATGGATGGACTGAAGATCAGTGCCACTGACGGCAGCAGGGACAGGCGCGTGTTGCCCAACAACCTTCGAGCCGACAGGAACACGAACGTGTACGTGAGAAACAAGAGAAGGTTCTTGAAAATGCTCAAAGCCGGCACGGTCAGGCCGAGCACGTGAAAGAAACCTGCCTGAATCCATGTGTAGAGCGGGGGACCCGTGAAGTAGCCCGGCAACAACCATTGTGAGAGAACCATCTGTTCCGCTTCATCCAATTCCACTGCGTGCGAAAAGAGGCAGCGGGCGAAGATGTGGCAGATGAAGTAGGCGGCCAGAATCCAAAGGAACCGGCGTGCAAGGATGCCGTCGGAAGCCGGTGGGGTATTGCCGCATGCCCGCCCTGGCGCTCGGTCAAAGACGCGAGATGCTTCCCAGGACATTTCGGCATGGCGTTGATCAGTATTTTCCATACACCGGCCCGAGCGTGTGGCAGGCGCGAGTGTCATCGCTGAGCGCGGTCCAAATGCTGGGACGGAAGATGCGATGCTCTTCGATGTTGTGCATATACACCGGTATGCGGAGCATCGAGGCCAAGGTGATCAATTCGTGACCGATATGACCGTAACTGAAGGCGCAATGGTTGGCACCCCAATTGTTCATCACCGTGTACACGTCCCGGAATGTTCCGTTGCCGGTCACACGGGGGGCGAACCAGGTCGTCGGCCAAGTGGGGTTGGTGCGACGGTCGAGGATGTCATGAGCCTCATCCGGCAACTCCACGGTGACGCCCTCGGCAATTTGCAGGGCTGGTCCGAGTCCTTTGATGATGTTGATGCGGGCGGCGGTGATGGGCATTCCGCCGCGTGTCCGGTAACGTGTGGAGAATCCGCCGCCGCAGAAGTATTCCGTAACAGCCGGGCACCATTCGGTGGCGTTCAAGCATTTGGCGGCTTCGGCGGGCGTGATGGTCCACCACGGTTTCATGGCGGGTTGACCGTTGATCTCTTGCTGGCCGGTGCCGTCGAGCGCGGCCGGTCCGCTGTTGATGAGATGGAGGATGCCGCCGGCCGCTTCTCCGGTAAGCTCATGTCCCGTCACGCGTTTGACAGAGTCGGGGCTCCAATAGGTGCGAACGTCCGCAAACACCTGCGCGCCGCCGGTCAGCAAATGGCCAAACATCATCGTCGCGGCGTTGAGCGCGTCATTTTCGGTGGCCATGGTGAATGGCTGCCGGATTCCGTTCCAGTCGAACGAAGAACAGAGGATGGCTTCGAGGAAATCGCCATTGGGGTAGTGGTCTGTCCACTGGCGCTGGCCTTGGAAGCCGGCGGCGATGGAGTTGTGGCCGAGAGCCTCTTCGCCAAATCCCAATTCCGTCAGACGCGGGTTGCCGATCATCAAGTCGCGGCAGATGATGGCCATCTTGACGCAGAACTCCCATTCTTTGTCTTTGGTTTCCCGGCTGCGTTGTTTTTTGGGATCGTTGGGGTCCATGCCCTCCGGGCAGTTTTCCCGAACCCATTTCAAGGCCTTGGCGAACTCCTTGGGATCGAAAATGCCGCGATCAATCCGGCGTTTGATTTCGACCATGTCCACGTTCATCACGCGCATGCCGAGGTACGCCTCGAAGAAGGCGCTGTCCACAACGGAACCGGCGATGCCCATCGAAGTGGCG
>CAZEQV010000383.1:0-3216 GCA_964514435.1 uncultured Verrucomicrobiota bacterium | reverse complement strand
TTTGGTCCAGGGGGTGAATCCCGGTTTCTGGACCACCAACATCACCTGGACCGCCAGCGATCCGGGCGGCGGCATCAGCGCGATTCACATTTTCGAGTCCATCAACGGCGGCACCACTTACACTCCGGTCGCTTCCGGTCTGCCCAACACCGGCAGCTATTCCTGGGTACCAGCGAATCGTCCCACCAACACGGCGCGCATCAAGATCTTCGCCGTGGACACAGCCGGCAACACTTCCAACGATGTCAGCAACGCCTCGTTCAACATCGTTTCACCCACCGGCGGAGTGGTGCAGACGACCTTGCGCGACTTTGACATGCCCGGCACGCAACCGTTCCAAGCTGGCCCCGAATTCGAGTCCCCGGAAAACTGCGCGGTCTGCCACGGTAACTACAGCGCCAGCGTCGAACCGTACCGGAACTGGCAGGGCAGCATGATGGCGCACGCCTCGCGTGATCCGCTGTTCGAAGCCAACATGGCGATTGCCAATCAGGACGCGCCTGACTCCGGTGACCTTTGCTTGCGCTGCCATTTCGCGAACGGTTGGTTGCAGGGGCGATCCGTGCCCACGGACGGCAGCCGGATGATCGCCGCGGACCGGCACGGTGTTTCCTGCGAGCTTTGCCATCGGATGGTGGATCCGGTCTACAAAGCCGGCATCAGCCCCGCCGTGGACACAAACATCTTGGCGGCGCTGACCTTCCCGGGCACGGATTACGGCAACGGGATGTATGTGATTGATCCCGGCGCGATCACGCGCGGACCGTTCACCAACGCTGCCGCGCCGCACTTGTTTCAAGCGTCAGCCTTCCATCGGAGTTCGGCGTTCTGTGGAACGTGCCACGACGTGAGCAATCCGGTTTTCACCAAGGACGCCAACGGCATTTATCAGCCCAACAGCATGAACACAACCGCCGGTGTGTACTCCGCCCATTCGCTCGGTCCCGTGGAACGCACGTACAGCGAATGGCTGAACAGCGCCTACAACTCCACAAACGGCGTGTACGCTCCGCAGTTTGCCGGCAACAAGCCCGGTGGTGTTGTGTCGAGCTGCCAAGACTGTCATATGCGCGACGTGACCGGTTACGGCTGCAACTCGACCATCAATACCAACCCTCCCGTCCCCCTGCGCACGGATCTGCCGCTGCATGACATGACCGGTGGCAGCACCTGGTTGCCGGGATTGTTGACCAACCTCTACCCCTCGGAAGTCAACGCACCGGCCATCGCCGCCGGCATCCAACGCGCCACCTATATGCTCGAAAACGCCGCCCGCATCGCGGCAGTGTTCACCAACGGGGTTTTCAAAGTCACTGTGACCAATGACTGCGGCCACAAACTGCCTACCGGCTACCCGGAAGGCCGACGCATCTGGGTGAACGTCAAATTCTTCGACGGAAGCACGAATCTGCTCGCGGAGTCCGGCGCCTACAATCCATCTACCGGCATGCTGACCCACGACACGCAGGTGAAAATCTACGAGGTCCATCCCGGCATCGGCAGCAACATTGCGGCCGTGGTCAACCTGCCGGCCGGGCCATCGCTTCATTTCGTGTTGAACAACAAGATCTACGAGGACAACCGCATCCCGCCGCGCGGATTCTCCAACGCCACCTATGCGGCGTTCGGCGGCGCGCCGGTCGGTCATGCGTACGCTGATGGCCAGTATTGGGACGACACCTTTTACACGCCCCCCATCGGGACGCGGTTTGCCGAGGTTCGGCTCTACTACCAGAGCACGACGAAGGAATTTGTGGAATTCCTCCGTGACGCGAACACAACCAACAACAAAGGCCAGCAAATGTATGACCTTTGGAACAACAATGGCAAATGTCCGCCCACGCTGATGGCCCAGACGACGTGGCAGGCTCCCGTTTCACCCGTGTTTGCCGGGCTGACGATGGCCTTGCCGGCCACGGAAGCCGGTACGCTCACGTGGGGCACCGCGTCGGGACTGGCACCGTTCACCTACCGCGTTTATCAAAGTCTCACCAGCGGCGGACAGAATTTCACGTTGCCGGTGTTGACCACGAGCAACTTGACCGCGTTCGTCAGTCCGCTCGATCCTGGCACGACGAATCCGCTGACGTATTACTTTGTGGTTCGGGCGACGGACGCGCTTGGTTCGACAGAATCAAACGTGCTGCAACTGGCGCTGCAACCGCTGCTCGATGGAGCGAAGGACCAGGATGGCGACACCATCCCCAACGCCTTTGAACAAGCGCACGGATTGAATCCGTTTGATCCATTCGACGCCGACCTCGACCAAGATGGCGACGGTTTTACGAGCCGGACCGAATACGTAGCCGGCACCTCTCCGACCAATCCCGGTGACTATGCGCGGATCGCCTCCATGACCGGGCAAGGCGGAACGGTGCGGATCCGGTTCGCTACCGTGACAGGTCGGAAGTATCAGGTCAAATGGCGCGCCACATTGACGGGCAACAGCGAGTGGGGCAACGTCGGCGTGCAAGTGGATGGCGATGGCACCGAAAAAGAGGTGACGGACACACCCGAAGCCGGCGTCCTGATGCGGTTCTATCGCGTGGAAATCACGAAGCCTTGAGGATAGTGCCGTTATGCGATTCCTCTGTCTGTTTTGTGTGGGGAGCTGTCAAGACGCCATCATTCTCGCATGCAAAAAATGATCGGCATTCAGGAGGTTGCCGCTTCTTTGGGCGACAACCGTGTAAGCATCGGTGAACGGACGCCGTTCGATCCCGATGAACCGGTGGAAATATGTGTTCGATTATCTGTTGCGGTTGAACTGCGGGACCACCGTGGTGGTGTTGGTCGCCACTGATGCCGGTAAGACCAGCATCGCTTCGCGCATCCTCTTGATCGAGCGCAGTAACCGGTATCAGGCGACGGTGATTCCGCGGGCTTTGGTTGGTTTGCCAATGGCGGGTCGCTCGCGGCCGATGGCGTATCTGGTGCATTGCGCCCGCGATTGACGTGACGCACTACAAACCATGAAAACTGGTCGTCCTTGATGGTTGGGCCGGGCTTTACGGCGGTTCAATCATCCGCTAGCATGCCCTTATGCGCCTGATGTTGCTCACGATGGGCTGGCTTGCCGGGTGGTTGCCGGCTGTTCACTCATTCGCGCAGTCTCCCACGAATAATCCGGTCGCTGCTTTCTACAATGGGCCGGTCGGGTATCCGGCTTGGACAGACCAGATTCACTGGGAGCGGGTCATCAACATGGCGGCGTAT
>CAZEQV010000382.1:0-3221 GCA_964514435.1 uncultured Verrucomicrobiota bacterium | reverse complement strand
GGTGGCGCAAGTGTCCCTGCTTGCGTTCCTCCTCGTGAGACGACATGAGCTTCGCGGTCAAAGCCTTCGGCTGCGCTAGCAGGAACGCTTGTGCTTCCAGCCGGTGTCCCGCTGCCCAAAGGTTCTGAGTGCACCTATGTAGCGGCGTAAAATTGACAATACCGGCCATGCGCCCTACCCTCGCGGGCATGGCTCCGGCTGAGCGCGAACAACGCCTGCAATTCATCGGGTTGACCGACAGCGACGCGGTTCTGTTGCAGAACCTGCGTCCGGTTTTTGAGAAGCATCGCGCTCATATCGTGGACGCTTTCTACGCGCACCTGCTCACGGTGCCGGAACTGGCGCAGTTGTTGCGCGACCGCACCACGGTGGAACGACTGAAGCGGCTTCAAGGCGACTATCTGCTGCGGATCACCGAAGGGAAATTCGACGAATCGTACTTCGCCGACCGTCTGCGCATCGGGCAGGCGCATGACCGCGTGGGTTTGTCGCCGCACTGGTATCTGTTGAGCTATCAGCATTACCTCGCGATCATCGCGCCTTTGATCCAGCGGGAATTCGCGCCCGACGCGACCAGGGCGTCCGAATCCATCACGGCCCTGCAGAAGGCGTTCATGTTGGACGTTTCACTGGCCATGGACGCCTACATCGCCAGCGACCGGTTCCGCCACGCGCAACAACTGGAAAGCATCGTCAACGATTCCGCCGACGTGATCTTCATGCTCGACAACGACAAACGGTTCCGCACTTGGAACCGGGCCGCGGAGCGAATCTTTGGCTGGAAGGCGTCGGAGATACTTGGTCAACACCTCAAGACGATCATTCCGCCCGAGGAACTCAAGAGCGGCGAACTGGCGCGCATAGACAAGGCGCTGGAAACGCACGGCTCGCTCCATCTTGTCACCATGCGTCTGGCCAAGGACGGACGCCGGGTGCCGGTGGAGTTGAGCCTGTCGTTGCTGCGCAACCCGCAAGGCCAGGTCATGGGCCGCTCGGTCATCGCCCGCGACATCAGTGAACGCCGCCGGCTCGAACAAGCCAACATTCAAGCCGAACGCCTCGCCACCATCGGGGCGATGTCCGCCAAACTCGCGCATGAGATCCGCAATCCACTCAGTTCGATCGTCCTCAACATCGAGCTGGTCCGCGACGAAGTGGAAGCGCTGACGGCGCACAACCCGGCCAGTGGCGACGAATCGCGGGCGCTTCTGAAATCCATCCACTCCGAGGTTCGCCGCATCCAGCGGGTCACGGAAGACTATCTCCAATTCGCGCGGTTGCCCAAACTCCAACGCGACCGGGTGCACATTCACGACATTCTCTCGCAGGGGTTGTCGTTCATGGAATCGTTCTTCCAGCATACCGGCGTGTCGGTCCACCGCGAGTTTGCCGAAGAAGTGCCGCTCATCTTCGCGGACGAATCCCAGCTCTGGCAGGCCGTCCTCAACATCATCCGCAACGCCATCGAAGCCATGCCGGACGGCGGCTCGCTCCACATCCGCACCCATTGCGAGCGCGACGCGGTTGTCCTGCGCATCAGCGACACCGGCAAGGGCATGACCAGCGCGGAACGGGCGCAACTGTTCAAGCCCTTCTTCAGCACCAAAACCGGGGGCACCGGACTCGGCCTGCCTCTCACGCAACAAATCATCGCGGAACACGGCGGCACGATTGAATGTGAAAGCGAACCCGGCAAGGGCGCTTGCTTCATCATCCGTCTCCCGCATCATTCGGAGAAACAAAATGGCACGACGGGCTGAACTATTGCTGATAGACGACGAAGAAGCTCTTTGCACGGCGGCCGAAAAAATCCTGATGAAGGAAGGCTACGGCGTCACGAGCTATCACACCGCCAAGGAGGGACTCGAACTCTTTGCCCAGCGCGGCAAGGACCTGCTGATCACCGACCTGATGCTGCCCGACCTCGACGGACTCGAAGTCCTCAGGCAGGCCAAGGCAAGCCGGCCGGATGTGGAGGTCATCGTCATCACGGGCCACGGCACCGTGGAGCGCGCCGTCGAAGCCATGCGGCTCGGCGCTTACGATTTCATTGAAAAACCGCTCGACCGCAACGAACTCATCCGCGCTGTCGCCAAAGCCGTGGAAAAACAAAAGCTCGCCGCCGAAAACCGGCTGCTCCGCGAACAACTCCAACAACAACGCGGCGAAGATTCGCTCGTCGGCAATTCGCCCGCGATGGTCACTGTCAAGAAACTCATCCGCCAGATTGCCCCGACCGACGTGACCGTGTTGATCCAGGGCGAAAGCGGCACCGGCAAGGAAGTGGTGGCCGACACGCTGCACGCGCTCAGCCAACGCCGCGAAGGTCCCATCGTCAAAATCAGTTGCGCCGCCATACCGGAAACCTTGCTGGAGAGCGAGCTCTTCGGCTACGAGCGCGGAGCGTTCACAGGCGCATCCGGCTCCAAGCCCGGCAAGTTTGAACTCGCCCACGGTGGTACGCTCTTTCTCGACGAAATCGCCGAGATGAGTCCGCAACTGCAGGCCAAACTGCTGCGCGTGCTGCAAGACGGACGCATCCAGCGGCTCGGCAGCACCAAGGACATCCACATAGACGTGCGCGTGGTCAGCGCCACCCACGTGGACATTCCCCAGGCGATTTTGGCCAACAAATTCCGCGAGGACTTGTACTATCGGCTCAATGTCGTGCAACTCGTCCTGCCGCCGCTGCGGGAACGTCCCGACGACATCCCGATTCTGGCCGATCATTTCCTCAAGAAATACAACGCGCGCATGGGCAAGAAAGTGACCGGAATCGCGCCGCTGGCCGTCGAACAGCTTGCCGGACATCAATGGCCCGGCAACGTCCGCGAATTGGAGAACGCCATCCAACGCGCCATCGCCGTCGCCACCGACGACATCATCCAGAACTTTCACCTCATCCCGCCGGTAGGCTCGCGTCTCCAGGCAAGCGCCGCCAGCGGTCCATCGGTCACCGTGCCCATCGGAATGCCGTTGGCCGATGCCGAAGAAAAAATCATCAGCGCCACCCTCACCCAATGCGGCGGCGACAAGGAAAAAGCAGCCAAGATACTCGGCATCTCCTCGCGCACACTCTACCGCCGCTTCGCCACCGACGAGAAGTAGCCGGTCTCCCGCGCACTGCGGGTGCGCCGCAAGTTTTGCAGGGCGGGCACGCCTGCCGTCTAGTGCTCCGTCAAACTTGATTCCGAGGGTAGGGCGCGACCGCCGGGCGCGCC
>CAZEQV010000381.1:0-3255 GCA_964514435.1 uncultured Verrucomicrobiota bacterium | reverse complement strand
CCTGCGCCAGCAGAAGTTCCCCTTTCAGCCGTCACAGCTCCGCCTCATAACATACGCTCCTCACTTCTGTTCACCGCAGCCAGCGCCTCGGCCAGTACAGTCAGTCCCTCTTCCACCTGCTCTCCTTTCCCGTACGCTTCGACCAGCAAGGAAACCCAAAACGGCCGCCACACCTCTGCCCCCATGGCCCGCCAAGCGTCCAGGCCCTGGCGTATCTGGCCAATTCCCTCTTCTATCTATCTCTGCACGACCAGTGCCCAACCCTGCCGCATACGTTCCTGCGTCAAGTAGAGCGGAAACCCCTATTGGCCGAACGCTGGCTGGCTCTCTGCCCTGCTTTCTGCCAATAAGGGATGGCCTGCTCAGCAAGATCCGCTTCGGTGTAGTGATGAACCAGAAGTTCAGGTTGGGTCTCAAGCGTCTCGGGAAACCGTTCCGCTAATACCTGAGCAGTTTGCTGATGCAGTTGTTGGCGTTTGCTCTTCAGTAACGATTGATAGGCCGTGTCTTGAATCAGGGGGTACTTGAAGAGATACGTCGCTTGTGGCGGCAGGCCGCGTTGATACAACAACTCCACTTCGACTAACTGTCGTAAGCCTTGCGGTAAACTCTCCACGTTGCGTGGAGAGACGGCGTGGAGCAATTCGCACGAGCATTCTCGCCCAATCGTGGCTCCGAGCTTCCACAAACAACGGCACGCCAGCGGTCTTGCTGACAATTTGTTGCGGAAGGTCTACGGGTAAGGCTTTCCCGCCCGTTCCCCCTTCCATCATTCCTTCGACCTGCTGGCGTCCCAAACGGTTGAGCGTGAGCTGAGTGACATGCGAGCGGGCGCGCCAAGGCGGCATGCACTCGGGCCGAAAGGTCACCACGGCCAACAGCCGGGTGGCAGGAATTTGTCCAGCCCCAAGCCAGGCGCTTCATCCCAAATACGCATCCGTGGAGCGTCATAGCTACAGACTCCCCCACGCTCGTCCGGGTGGGGGAAGGCCGTCATCGCCTGAGTGTCATAGCGACTTTCATCATGTTGATCTTTCGGTCTAAATCGAACCACAGAAGAGTCGTACACTCTTGCACCCACCGTTTGTAGGGGCGCACGGCCGTGCGCCCCTACCCAAGCGGGTTTCCTCGCCTCTCGGCCCTCGTTGCCACATTGGTGACTGTGCCAATCTCGTGTGGTCTGATTTAGCAGAGCTGGGGCATGCCGCACTTGCTTGAGCTGGAAAAGCCGGTTAAGCCCAACCAAGACCTTTCATTCATATTTAGAACGACAATGAAAATTTCTTCCGTTGAATTTATCGGCGCTGCCGCGCAGCCGGGAACGTATCCGAAACTCTCCTCTCCGGAGATTGCCTTTGCCGGGCGCTCGAACGTTGGCAAGTCTTCGTTAATCAATCGTTTGCTCAATCGCAAAATCGCTCGCACTAGTGCAACGCCAGGGCGAACGCAGCAGCTTAATTTTTTCTCGGTCAATCAGCAGATAACCTTCGTCGATCTACCAGGCTACGGTTATGCGCGAGTAGCCAAGCAAGAGCGACAACAATGGCAACGGCTCATCGAGGATTATCTCATTACCGCCCGTAATCTGCGCGGGGTGGTGATGATTGTCGATATTCGTCGCGGGCCGGAAGCGGAGGAAGCCGCGCTCTGTGATTTTCTGACCCACCATGACCGTCCATTCGTGTTGGTGGCGACGAAGTGCGATAAGCTCAAACGCGGGCAAATCGAACAGCAACGGAAGGCAATTGCTACTCGTCTTGGCAGTATTCCTCCCGTGCTCTTTTCCGCGGAAAGCGGCATGGGTAGGGAGGAGTTATGGCAGGAGCTGTGGCAACTTGCTTTTCCAGAGATTCCGACCATATCACCCGAGCTTTCCGATGCCTAAAGTCTCAGTCATTATTCCGACGCACAACCGTCGGGACTTTGTCCGTGAAGCGATAGCATCTGTGTTGGCGCAGACCTATCAAGACTTTGAACTGATCATTGTTGATGATGGCTCGACGGACGACACGCGAGCGAGTGTGCAGGAATGTCCCCGGGCGCAGTATGTTTTCCAAGAAAATCGCGGCGTCTCCGCGGCGCGGAATCGCGGCGTGGCGTTGAGTAGTGGTGAATTCCTGGCTTTTCTTGATGCCGATGATCTGTGGCGCCCGCACAAATTGGCGACCCAGCTAGCGTTCTTTGCCGCCCAGCCGGAGGCGCGAATTTGTCAAACGGAAGAAATTTGGCTGCGTAACGGCGTGCGGGTCAATCCTCACAACAAACATAAAAAACCGACCGGCGACATCTTTGCCCGGAGTTTGCACTTGTGCCTTGTCAGCCCTTCGGCAGTGATGATGCGACGAGAATTGTTCGAGCGCGCGGGTGGGTTCGATGAGAACTTACCTGCCTGTGAGGACTACGACCTCTGGCTGCGGATTGCCGCAACGGAACCCGTGCATCTCATTGCAACGCCGCTAGTCATTAAACGCGGCGGACATGCGGATCAACTCTCGCAGCGCTTCTGGGGCATGGATCGCTTTCGCGTCGCCGCCTTATGTAAACTGCTTGACGCCAATGTGTTGACTCCGGAACAGCGCAAACAGACGGAGGAAGTACTGGTGGCGAAGTGTCAGATCTTGGCGCAAGGAGCCCAAAAGCGAGGGCAGGATGGAGGCAAATATCTGCAAATGGCGGAAACATATACAAAGCAAAAGATGAGGATAGAGACAGAGCGTGTCAGCAATCACTGAACAAATCGCCGCCTATGCGCAACTGAAGCGCTTACACCCGCCAACGCTTGCGCGTTGGCAGACCTGGGCAGAGACGGACCAAGCGGCATTGTGGGAGATCGTGTCCGCACTGCAACTCGGCGAAAATCATTTGCGCGATTTCCTTGACTGGTGCGAGGAAATCGTCTTGCGAGACGGTGGAACTATCGCTGAACTGCTCGCGCGTCCGGAAATCCGTCAACCTTTGACGACCAAGCTTAGTCGGAATGACAAGCTCAAAGCCGTGAAAGAAGCGCTCAGGAAGATTCGCTATCCTCGCCTGTCGCGACTGGAAGAAGAATTGCGCATGGCGGTAAAGGCGCTAGACCTGGGCGGTCGGGTCCAGGTATCATTCCCGGCGTCTCTAGAAGGCGATGAGATCACGGTGGAGATCAAGGCGAGGAGCGTCAAGGAGCTGAACGACCATTTGCAGCGATTGCAACGGCGGCTCGATAACGGGACAGTGCAACGGTTGTTTGAATTGATGGATCAAGGAGTCTAGTTT
>CAZEQV010000380.1:0-3258 GCA_964514435.1 uncultured Verrucomicrobiota bacterium | reverse complement strand
CAGCGCCGCGCACGCCATCGACGCCGAGTGCCGTCTCTACGACCGCCTCTTCACCGCCGCCGAACCCGACGCCGACGGCGATTTCAAGAAGAACATCAACCCGCACTCGCTGGAAGTTGTGACCTGCAAGGCTGAACCCAGTTTGAAACCAGCGACACCGGAATTACGCTATCAGTTCGAGCGGCTGGGATATTTCGCGTTGGATGCGGACACCACGCCCGGTAAGCTTGTTTTCAACCGCACGATCACGCTCAAGGACGCTTGGGCCAAGGAAGTGAAGAAGCAAGTATAACCAGCGATGAAAGTTTACCTCGACATGTGCGCGTGGAAGCGGCCGTTCGATGACCAAACACAAGGGCGCATCTTGATTGAGACGACAGCCGTCATCCGGATTCTGGACGCTGCCGATGCCGGCATTTTGACGCTGTGCAATTCCGTCGCCTTGGAAGCCGAGAATCAGCGCAATACGAACCGGCAACGACGGGAACGCGTCGGCGTCCTGTTGGCCACGACTGGCCGGGCGGCGCCGGCGTCGCCGGAGATTCTTTCGCGCGCCGAGCATCTCGCACAGCGGGGCTTTGGCGACCTCGACGCCTTGCATTTGGCCTTTGCCGAACATCTCCACGCCGACTACTTCGCGACGGTTGATGACGAGATGTTGGCTCGCAGCGCCAAAACGAAGCTTGGAGTGAAAGTGACCGATGTGATAGATTTGCCCCGGCAATTACACCTATGAAGCGCAAAACGTATCGCACGCCGCATGAGATTGCCGTCAAGGGCTTCGAGGCCCTCGTCGAAAAACTTGGCCGAGGCGGCGCGCTCCAATTCATCCACCAATACGAAACCGGCCGGGGCGATTACACCAAGGAGCGCCGCGCTCTCCTCAAGGGCGTCGCGCTCAAGAAACTTCGCGCCGAGTTACTGCCCAAGAGTTGAGGCAGACGGAATGACCTCCACGGTTTACTCCCCGGAATTTCTGCCCTTCGGACTTCTTTCGGATTTCGATATTCGTGCTTCGGATTTGCATCCGGAGCACCTCGCCTATTGCCGCACACGACAGTGGCATCTTGTCCGACTCGGTTTTGCCCTCGACGCCGACACCAAGCCCGGCAAACTCGTTTTCAACCGGACAATCACGCTGAAAGACGCGTGGGCGAAGGAAGTAAAAAAAGGGATAACCGAGCGTGAACGTTCCCATTCTGAATTCCCGAAACACAAAGGAGTAACGAGAAAATGTGCAAGTTAATCGAGACACTTGTTGGCCCGGTTGTCGGCGGGATGATCTCCGCCGGTACGGGATACTGGATGTTCTGATTGCAGCGGAAGCGTTCCGCCAAGGACGTTTTTCACGAAGTGATTACCAATGAGAGAGCCAGACTCGACCTCATGAGGTCAAGAGAGTCAGAATTTCTAGAGCAGAGCATACAAATTGTCGGGCAGGCCGTGCACCGGGTGACGTGTTACCTGAACAAAAGAGATAAAGATCGTTTGCTTCAGATATTGCGGAACTACCAATCTCAGCCAAAGAGTTCGACGGAACGCGGAATGGCGAGAATTGGCGCAGATTTCACCAAGCAGACTGGAATTGGAGAGGGCCAATTTACCTCTTTGGAGGAATTCCTGAACGAGTTTGATGATTGCGTTCGTTGAGGCGAGCTATGGACATTTCATTCTACTGCTACAAGTGTGGCCAACACATCGTGATTGACGAAGCAGGAGCGGGTATTCAGATCGAGTGTCCAACGTGTCGAACGGCGCTCACTGTCCCACAGGTTAGTTCTCCGCCGGCAAAACCACCGCCACTTCCAGTTTCAGCCCCACCAGTGATTGTGAAGCCAACTGCCCCCGTATCTGCACCGAACTCGCGAACTTGGAAGATTCTGGCTGCTACCGGTGCCGCCTTGGTCATCGGCATCATTCTGATTGTTGTCGTTATCAATAGTTCATCTCCTACAAGTACTGATGCCGGAAGCGCGCCGAAAGTTAGCCACCAAGAGGGTTACGACCTCGGCTACAAGGCTGGCGTAACCGATGCCGTCTACCCGGAAGGCGCGAACACCCATTCGGATTCAGAAAGGGAATCGCTGGCCCGAGTGGTGGCAGCAGGGATTTACCACGTCGAAAGCAGTCAGGTTGACCAATGGGTTGGGAGTTTCATGACCGGGTACAAGAAGGCCATTAGTGAATTCAACAACCCATCAAGCCGTGCACACATCCTTGGGATGAAAGCTGGCATGGATATGTGCGCACAGGGAGCAATAAAACCAAGTGATGATGTTTTGGATGCGATGGCGAGACAAGCCATCGGAACGCGAGACAGTTACAGTTACATGTGGAAGATGGGATTCCGGCAGGGATGGTCAGCTCAACATGGACTTTAGTCCCTTACGATTCAAATCCAGAGCAAAACGTGTGAGATTTTCAAGTTGACTGTGGTTGCAAGGCGGGAAGGATGACGTGTTCGCTGACGCGCCGCGCCGCCACCAACAAGCGCCGGCCCAGTTCACTCAGGTAGTATCGATACGTGCCTCCGACTTTCTTCAGTAGTCCATGCTGGCGTAACCGCCGCAGGATATGCGCGATCTGACCGGCGGTCTTACCGGGCAGCACCGCCCGCAATCGCCGGTTGCTCAAGCCCTGAATGAGAAAGTCGCCCCGCAACAAGGACAGCAGCAGGCAAAGGGGTCAACTCTGTAAACTGTAAAACCGAGTAACTATCAGTTCGGTAAGGCAAGGCGGGCGAACAGCAGAGATTCTTCGACAGGCTCAGAATGACAGCACCGCCGGGCTTGGCGATGAAGAGGTTGCCGGGAGGGCAATGTCGCCGACAATGTGCCCGACGACTTTGAATCACTCGGCAACAAATCGGACCCGCAGGACTGCGGGCTTATCGATCGCGGTGAATGGTCTATTGTCGTGGACACTCTTGCTGTTGGTGCTGCCACCGTTCCACCTCGACTCCGGGCGGGAGTTGCTGTAGAGGGGTCAGTCCATAGTATTGACAACTCCCCACTGGGTAGCATTCTCCCACTTACGGCTCGATCTGTACGCCTGAGCATCCCGGCCGTCAAGCCTTGAACTCGCGTCCATCCGCGTTCACCAAGCCTACGGCGGACATGTCCGCGCCCGTTTGCGCGCCTTGACTGTGTTGCAGCGCGATGTGAGAACGCTCGCCAAGGAAAACATCGTTGAATGTACGCGGCATCACTGCTGTCCAAGATAATTTGGTTTGGGACGGGTGTTGATTGGTTTTCGGGC
>CAZEQV010000379.1:0-3264 GCA_964514435.1 uncultured Verrucomicrobiota bacterium | reverse complement strand
CGCCAAAGTGATACCCGGCAAACGAGAAATCCGGCAACCGACTGGCCGGCGTCCAGAGTTCGCCCGCCTTGCCCCACAATTCCGAATAGGTTTGTCCCTCGGCAACACTCCCAATGAGCATCGCCAACACGATGCCAAGAACGGCAGCCAATCTATTTCTCCTTTCGTTTCAACACCACCAGCGGCGCTTTCCACCCGACCGGATTCTTTTCGCTGAAGCCACCGGCCTCGATGAAGAGGTAGTCGTTGCCGGCAACAGTCCGCGGCGTGATCTTGAGCACTTGGTGACGCTGCAAATCCAACAGCAGGTCGCCGGACCAGATGAACATCGTTGCGTCGGTCGCCCCGGAATCCTTGAAGGTGAGTTGTTTGAACGGCACGCCCTTGAGATCGCTCCATTTGCCGGGCGCGAAGTCCGCCTCGTCCGCCACCAGCGCGACGGTCGTCCAACTGCCGAGCAGTTTCGGGTTCGGGACGAACTTGCCGTCATAGATAAACCGGCCTTGTTCTGAATCAATCTCCGCGTTGTCAGGGTCTTGTTTGGCCTGCCACTCCGCGGACAACATCGGCACGCGCATGGCGGCTTTGCGGAATGTCTCCTCGTCGAGCGGCGCCAGTTTCATCTCCTCCAGCCAGAGGTTGAACGCGCCTTGCGGCACCGGCGGCATCGTGACGACCGCTTTCTCGCCGTAGCGCAGGAACGACATCGCCGCGATCGTGACCGGCCCCTTGCCGAACTCGTCGAGGAACGCTCTGGTGATGAACGCGCCCCGCGGCCGGCCGCCTTCGCGCCGGCCAATGCCGGTCTTTTGCTCGATGAGCAGTTGGCCGTTGATGTAAATCCGGTACCCATCGCCGCAGCCGACGTTCTCGCTGTCGCCGATCCGCAGCCGGTACAGGTGCCCCGGTTTCACCGCCGGGAAATCAAACGTGCCGCGCATCAGCAACACTTCCTTGTCCCAGAACGTGCGCAACGGCTCCGGGCACGCGCACTTGAACTTGGTTTCCGTGACCAGCTTGCCGTTGTACTGGCCAAACGGCGCTTGCCCCTTTTGCCAACCGGCCTTGACCGGATCAAACTCCGGCGTGAACCAGTCGTCCATGCCCGACGGCAGCGTGATCTTGCGGTAGCGCCACGGCGAGAGATCGTACGCCTGCTGCTCCGGCGGATCGAACATCAGATAATCCCACCGCGCATTTTTCAGGTCCGGCACCGCCACGCGCCAGTCGTAATCATGCACACCGATCTTCTGATACAGGCTGACCAGTCCGTCCAGAGGCGCAGGTCCGCTGACATAGTTGTTCTGCGCCGGGGCGCTGGCCGCCGCGAGCAACTTGGCCCGATTCACCCCCATGAATTCGTAGATCAACTGATCGCGGATGAGCGGCTGGATGGCCTGCCGCAATTCCGGCCCAAACTTCTCGGTGTCGGCCGTGAGAAAGATTTTGTCATACGGCAGCGGATCATTTGGAAACCGTTGTTTGGCGGCGGCAAACAAGACATCGTATCCGCCCGGTATCGCGGCCAATGACTTGCCCAGATATTCCAGTTGCGAGTGGTAGGTGCCGGTCACGTCCTGACCGCCCGCCCACTGCTTCACGCCGGCAAACCGGGTAAACGCCCCCTGCAACGTCTGCAACGCCATCACCTGCGCGGCCGGTGGCGCGGACTGGAGTTGCTCGCAAATCCCCCGCACCGGCCCGGTCGCGTTGTACCGCTGGCAGGTGCGCAGCATCTCGCCGATGGCCGGCAAGACCTGGCGGTAACACCGCTCATCCCCCGCCACCGGCGCCAACGCCACGAGCGCCGCGTTCTGCAACCACCATTCCGGATGTTGCAGATACGGCAGCAACACCTCCACGTGCGGCGCGATCATGTCCGCCCTGCCGCGCCCGACCACCAACAGCGCCGCGTCTTTCACCCACCACGACTCGTCGGGATTTTTCAGAAGACCAATCGCCACGTCGAAAATCTCTTGCGGCATGACGGCCGCCTCGTCTTCCTCCCCTGCCGGCAAGAACCGCGCGACCGCGTGCAACGCCGCCCGCCGCACCCGCGGGTCCGGCGACTTGATCCACTCCTGAATCAACGGCAGCCGGACTCGGTCACCGGGCGAGGTGAACATATAATTGAACTTGATGCCCAGCGCGTTGTTGGCCGCGAGCTGCCGGATCTGGGCATCGGGATGGTGGACCAGCCGGCGCAACTCATCATCGCTCAGTTCACCCGCCGCGTTGGCCCGTTCGATGAGCGGCCTGGCCGAGTCTTTGGCCAACGTCTCCCGCGCAACGTCATACGCCGCCGCGGCCGGTTGCAACGAGAGAAACGCATCGTCGGCCTTCGTGCCCCACGGGCGCTCCGGCAACTGATACTCGTGAACCCACTTCGTTTTCGGCGCGCCGGTGATGCGGAGCGTCTTGCGCGGGATCGTGTAGGTGAGCGCGTAGCCGGCCCCCCATTCCTCGTTGTCATACCGGGCACCGCCCAGAATGCCGAACGACCCGTCCCACCGCCGCGAGAGATCATAGTGCCATTGCCGGCTGTCCATGAAATCCCGGTATTGCCGCGGTTTCTTCTCCGCGAGAAATCCCATCGCCGCGCTCCGCCAAATCTCCCCAATCCCGCCGCCGGTATGCCCGTGCAACATGAACGTCGTCGTGTAAAACCCCGACATGGCCGCGACATCGCGCACGGCCGCGTACACCGACTTCTCGCCGTCAGGCGTCAACGAGGCCGCCGCCGCCATCGCAACCGACACGAGGCCGTTCTTGCCGTTGTCCACGAAACTGCCTTCGGGCCGGTTGTCGCCGTAGGGGTTGTTGCCGCGACCGGCAAAGCGATAAAAGTGCGCCAGCGTGCGCCGGAGCATGTCGTCGTTCACGTTCGCGCCACATTCTTTCGCCAGCAAAAGGAACGTCAGACAATGCGTCCCGCCGGCGTTCAAGTGCCCGCCGCCGCCGCCGTAGGTGACCGCCGCCACCCCGCCCCGTCCGCTCCAGCCGTCGAGGTATTCCGCGCGCGTGGCGGCGTCCACCCATTTCTGAATCACCGGCAACGCGACCGGATCGCCCGTGCGCAGATAATACTCGCACAACCCCATGCCGCCGTAGCCGAGATGCCACGCATACGTGGGCGCTGGCTTGCCGGCCAGGCCATGCACCCATTGCCGGACCGTGTCGAGGTCCGTGTCGTCGCCGGTCCCCAGCAGAAAGAGCATTCCGACCCCGGCAAAACCCTTGTTCGCACCGGGCTTTTTCAAGTAT
>CAZEQV010000378.1:0-3300 GCA_964514435.1 uncultured Verrucomicrobiota bacterium | reverse complement strand
GAAAATGGTCGGGACGGCGGGATTTGAACCCGCGACCTCTTGGTCCCGAACCAAGCGCGCTAGCCAAGCTGCGCTACGTCCCGATCTATAGCGGGCAGAGTTAATCACATATCCACGCTCACGACAAATGTTATTCTCGCCCGTTGCTTGACGACCGGCTCCGCCGCTGCTATCAGTATGCCGCCATGAATCGCAACCTTAACAGCCTCCTCCTAGCATTGCTGGGTCTGCTGCTCACGCGGCGGATGGCGGGTTAAGGTCTGCTCCATACAACCAAACCCACTGTCGCCGCGAGTGACAGTGGGTTTTTCGTTTCCCCATTGTCCCGGCGACGCTATAAGGAAACCGACCATGAGCGATCAAATCCATATATTCGACACCACACTCCGCGACGGCGAACAATGCCCGGGCGCTTCGATGCACACCCGCGAGAAACTCGAAGTGGCCCGGCAGCTTGCCCGTCTCAAGGTGGACATCATTGAAGCCGGCTTCCCCATCGCCAGCGAAGGCGACTTTGAAGCCGTCAAAGCCATCGCCTCGGAAATTCAAGGACCGCGCATTGCCGGTCTTGCCCGGTGCGTGGACGCCGACATTGATCGCGCCGCCGCCGCCGTCAAACCGGCCGGTGATCGCGCCCGCATCCATGTCTTCCTCGCCACCAGCGCCATCCATCGCCAGTACAAACTCAAAATGGCGCAAAGCGAGATCATCAAACGCAGCGTCGAAGGCATCCATCGCGCCCTCGGCCACTGCCGGGACATCGAGTTTTCACCCGAAGATGCTTCCCGCACCGAGCCGGAATTCCTCGCCGAAGTTGTCCACGCCGCCATTGAAGCCGGCGCCAGGACCATCAACATACCGGACACCGTTGGCTACGCCGTGCCCCACCAGTTCGGCGCGCTCATCAAGTACCTCTTCGACCACGTCACAAACATTCACAATGCCATCATCAGTGTCCACTGCCACAACGACCTCGGGCTGGCCGTGGCCAACTCCCTCGTGGCCGTCCAGAACGGAGCGCGCCAGATCGAATGCACCATCAACGGCATCGGCGAACGCGCTGGCAACGCTTCCCTCGAAGAAATCGTCATGGCGCTGAAGACCCGCAAGGACGCGTTTCCCGGCGTGCATACCGGCGTGGATACCCGGCAACTTTACCCCGCCAGCCGTCTCGTCTCCCACATGACCGGCATGGTGGTCCAACGCAACAAGGCCATCGTCGGCGACAACGCCTTCGCCCACGAGGCCGGCATCCATCAACACGGCATGATCGCCCACCGTGAGACTTATGAAATCATGCGCGCGGAAGACGTGGGCCGATCCAGCGAGCTCACCTGGGGCAAACACATGGGCCATCACGCTGTCGGCAAGAAGCTCGCCGAGATGGGCTACAAACTCAGCGACGACGAAATCCGCAACGTGACCGAAAAAATCAAGACGCTTGCCGACAAGAAGAAGCAGGTGTACGACGACGACGTCCGCGCCATCGTCGAAGGCCAGTTCACCGAGGTGCCCCAAGTCTGGAAACTCGATTACCTCAGCGTCATGACCGGCACTATCCCCACCGCCAGCGTCCGCGTCGTCCACGCCGGCAAGAATGTGCCCGTCTGCGATGCCGGCACCGGTGATGGTCCGATTGACGCCATGCTCAAAACGATTGACCGCATCACGGGCATCAAAGGCAATCTCGTGGATTACAGCGTCACCAGTGTCACCAAGGGCAAAGACGCCACCGGCGAGGTCAGCGTTCGCGTGGGGTTTGCCAGCGATTCAAACGCACCGGCCCGCATCGTGACCGGCAAAGGCTCCAGCACAGACATTATTGAAGCCAGCGCCCTCGCGTATTTAAACGCCCTGAACCGGCACCTTCACGAGCAAGCGCGCGTCAACGCGGAGAAACCATCGCTCTGAACGACTGCGGGGCTACCGGCACGCGATCACTTCGATTTCCACCTGCGCGCCTTTGGGCAATGCGGCCACTTGAACGGTGGAGCGCGCTGGGAAGTCTGCCGTAAAATACCGGGCATAAACCTCGTTCATGTCCGCAAACTTGGCGAGGTCAGTCATGAACACGGTGGATTTGACCACATTCCGCAAATCGAGTTGCTGGGACCGCAACACGGCGCGAATGTTCTCAATGACGCGGACGGTCTGCTCCTTGACGCCACCGGGCACGAGATTGCCCGTGGCCGGATCGAGTGGAATCTGGCCGGCGCAGCACAGCAGGTCACCGGCCCAGACTGCCTGCGAATAGGGTCCCACTGCTGGGGGCGCATCGGTCGTGGAAATGGATTTTCGTGTCATTGTTTCTCCCTCAATCGTTCGCTCGAAACACGAGCCAGACGGAACCGACCATCATCAGCAGGTCCCACCCGATGGCTTTGAGGCCCACATGACGTCCACTGCTGGTGCCGAAACACCCGCAATCAATGTTCAAGTCTCTGGCCAGCGCCTGGGCGATGGCGATGATAAAGACCACCAGCAGGCCGGAGATGAGAATGGCGTTGGTGCGAACCCAGAATCCCATGACCAGCATGAGACCCACCATCACCTCAATCCACGGCAACGTGATGGCCATGATGTTGACCGCCTCTCGCGGCAAGATTCGGTAGTTGAAGATGGCGGCCGCAAAGTCACCCGGTTCAAGAATCTTGATCGCACCGGCATAGACAAACACGCCGCCCAAGACGATTCGAATCAACACAATCAACGGCTTTTTCAGGAGCAAATCGTGAAGGTTCATGGTTCGCTCCCCTTGCGGGTGGCATAGCCTTTGCCCCGCCAAACCGTCCAGCCATTGACCAACACGCGCACTTTCTTGAATCCGTTCTTGCGAAGGCGGTCAGCGAGGCGATGGCTCAACTCACAATCCACGCCATCGCAATAGCAGATGATCTCCGTTTCATCGGTGAGCATTGAAGCCACTCCGGCAAAATGATCCTCGAAAGCGTCCGCCGGCAGGTTGAACGCGCCGGCGATGTGGCCTTCTTGATAATCCACCGGCATCCTCGCATCGAAGAAGAAAGCGGCCCCCGTTGACCACAACGCATGGGCGTCATCCAGGGCGATGTGATCCTTGTCGTCCACGGGCGCCTTGGGCGCCGCGATCCACGGCAACCGGCGCGGCTCGCCGTCCTTGTTCACGTCCGAGCGAACCGCATTGGTTACAATCCCCGCCAGACTGCTGACCAGGACAATGATCACCGCGCGGGCTGTCGTCGAAGTGATCATCGTCGAAATTCAGTCCTGATGCGGTGGCCGGCAGGGCTATCGTTTGAGGACTGTCACCGTGACCGGCAC
>CAZEQV010000377.1:0-3311 GCA_964514435.1 uncultured Verrucomicrobiota bacterium | reverse complement strand
CCAAACGGATCGGTCCGGGGAACTTGCCCGTTCGACACGATCCATTCACCCGTCTTGAGATGCCAAAGCGTGTCCGATTCGTGGACAAGCTGCAAAGCGACAACAAACGCGACGACCAACGTTGCCATCATCACGGCAACATCGGCCCAACGCGGAAGCGGTTTCGGCTCGTCCATTGGGCGCGGATATTGTCGAACACCCCGCCAGAAATCCAGCGCGATGTCTCGCGTCCGGCTCGCTCAGCGCGTCCAGCCCAGTTCGTAGCCGGCTTTGTACATGGCGACAATGTTCTCCGGCGGGCTGACTGCTTGGATGTTGTGGCAAGGGCCGAGAATGTATCCGCCACCGGCACCGAGGATGCACAGGTTTTCTTCAACCTCTTTCCGAACGTCGTCAACACTTCCCCACGGCAACGTCTGCTGGTTGTCCACCGCGGCGTGAAAGATCACTTTGTCCCCAAAATCACGCTTCAGCCCTTCGCGATCCATGCCGGGCAGTTTCCATTGGATCGGGTTCAGGATATCAATCCCCAACTCGATCAGGTCCGGTATGATCTCGCGGATTGCTCCGTCGTCGTGGTGGAACACATAGGCACCGGCTTGATGGGTCAGGTCTATCATCCGCTTCATGCGCGGAAAGAGAAACCGTTTGATGTGTTCGCGCGACATCAACAATCCATGCTGGCTGCCGAGATCCTCGGCGATGTAGGTCATCATCACCTTGCCGGGGATCGCTTCGAAGATGCGCCGCGTGTTCTCGTAGGCGAGGTCGAAGAGTTTATCCAGACAGTAGTCCACGATCTCCGGCTCGGTGGCCAAGTCCATGAACGCCTGTTCCAACCCGCGCAACTGGCAATACAACAGAAACGGCTCGCTGCCGCCGCCCCGGATGGGACGGTGATCTTGCCCGGCAACCTGAGCCGGCAAGTGCGACCAATCAAACCAATCGGGACTTGGCCACCGATAATTGGCTTCGATCTGCTCCACCGTCTCGAACTCGGCCAGCGGCGCATTGATCGTTTCGTTATACGTGCCGGTGCCGTACTCAATCTGCCGGTGGCGCAATCCCCATATGTTTTCGCCCGGCCTCGGAGCCGGACCGACATATTTCGCCCCCACCATGAACGGCGTATCAATGTGGAGCCGACGCAGCATCTCCTCATGGTCGCACCCGAGATGCTTCAGCAGCTTCGCCGTTGCTTCAGGCGTGGCCCAGTAATCCATCGGCACACGGTCGGGTTGCTTTCGCTGCAGCACCGCCAGCCAACGTTCGCGTGGCGTCATCGTTTCTTGGGGCATGACGGCGTCACTTCCTTCGCGACCACAGCAGCGGGTTTTGATGGGGGTCATTCAATGGGTCGCCGGGTTTCAGCTTCTCAAACATTTCCTTTGGCAAAATGTTCTTCTGACCGTTGAACGTGCAACCGTCCGGCATGAACGCGCAGGTCATGGCGCGGCGGTGCCGATTGGTCATGTTGGCACCGGCTCCGTGAGCGCACAGTCCGTTGTGAATGGCCGCGCCGCCAGCCGGCAACGGCACCGGCACGGGCGCGATGGTTTTCCATTGCGGGTAGATATTGAACAATTCACCCATGTTCTGGCCGATGCCAACGTTGTCGAACGTGGCTGTCTTGTGCGAGCCGGGCACGTACCACATGCAGCCATTTTCCAGAGTTGCATCGTCGAGTGCGATCCAGATGGAGAGAGCGTCGCGGGAATGGAACGACCAATACGGGGTGTCCAGATGCCACGCGGTGCCGTTGCCATACGGCGGTTTGAACAACGCTTGATCGTGCCACACCCGAATACCATCCACACCGGCCAGCGTGCCCACCATTTCAGCGATGCGCGCGTCGTAGATCAATTCGCGCATACCGGCATGGATATCGGCCAACCGCAGGCATTGCGTGAACACCTTGCGATTGAATGCATCGCCAAATCCACCGTCGCCGGTATTGCTCAGCCCTTGCGTGTTCCCGATCCGCTGCGCGACAGCTTCGTCGGCAACCTGACGCCACGTCGCCAACTCGTGGGCGTCGAGAAAGTCTGGTATCGCCAGAAACCCATTCTCACGATAGTCAACAATCTGATTCTGAGACAATGTGTTCTTCATGGACACCGAGCCTACCGCGCGGATTCCAAATTGGAATGGATGCTTTGGGTAATTGCATGTATCAATTGGCAACATGGCAAGCGCGCTCAACAGACACTTCCGGCAACCCAGTTCCGTGGGTTGTCCGTTGGGAAACATCACGCTGGCTGGGTATATCGAGAATGGTCCGGGTATTCCCGCCGGCACGCTGCGCACCTACGGCAGTTACGCGCTTGTGTATTGTTTGGGAGACGGCGACTACGAGGACAGCAACGGTTTCCGAACCCGCCTGCGAGCCGGTGACTTGATCCTTGTGTTTCCCGACCTGCCCCATCGGTATGGCCCCGGCAAGGGTGACACATGGACGGAAATCTACGTGGTGTTCGAGGGACCGGTCTTCGATCTCTGGCGGGAGCGGGGCGTTTTGGTTCCGCAGAAGCCGGTTCATCATCTTCAGCCGGTCAAGTATTGGCGGCGGCGAATTGAGGAGATTGCCGCGCCAGACATCCCGGTTCTGGAACGTGTCTGCCGGCTTCAGTCGGTATTGGCAGAAGCATTGTCGCAAGCCGACAGCAAGAACCCCAACGAAACATGGGGCCGTCAGGCCCGCGAATTGTTGGGAGCGGACCTCGAACGACCCTTGTATGTCGAGGAAGTCGCCCGCCGCATGAAGACGTCACCGGAAACATTCCGCAAGAAGTTCGCGCGCCTGACCGGCCTGTCACCGTGGCAATACCGGCAGGCTTGCCTCGTGGAACGCGCCTGTCAGTTGATCCATCAAGAACGCCTGACCAACAAAGAGATCGCCGGCAGGCTTGGGTTCAGCGACGAGTTCCATTTCTCCAAATGCTTCAAGAAACTTACTGGACGCTCGCCGAAACAATACCGGGCACTCGTGCCACGCTCCGGGCTTGTTTGAACATTCGACGCGCCTCGATTCCGGGATGGTGACGCCAGCGCTCCTGCCGACAACCCGCAACATCACATACTCCCCCGTTCCCAAGCTCACCCGCAAACTCTCGCCCCCAAACTCCCCTCCATCGCTCGTTCCCAAACCCACCCACTAACTCTCGTTCCCAAACTCTGTTTGGGAACGCACCTCATCCCCGAAACTCTGTTTCGCTGCTTCTCTCCTCGCCCGGTATGTCAGCATTTTATTGGCTTAGCGGGCGGTGAAAAATTCTTCTTGCACGAGGGGGGGCTTAGGTATTTTGGCGGCG
>CAZEQV010000376.1:0-3312 GCA_964514435.1 uncultured Verrucomicrobiota bacterium | reverse complement strand
ATCGTGGAAGGCGACGCTCACAGCGGCAAGAAAGCATTGCAGGTACGGGGAACCGTGTGGCCCAACCTGCCCCAGCTCGTGTTGAAGCCGAACACAAAGTACCGGATGAGCGCGTGGATCAAGGTCTTGCCGGCCACCGAACAGCAGAAACAGGCAATCCGCGATGCGTGGCCGAAGAAAGTGGCGGATATGCGCAAAGCCCATGAGAAAATGATGGAACGGCTCAAGAAGGAAGGAAAAGAAGCCGAAATCGCACCGTTCCTGGAACCGGTGTTTGAAGAACCGGGACCGGCGGAAGGGTATCTCACCGGCCACTACTACGAGTGGTCCCCGCACAGCAACCAATGGGTGCTCCGCCAGGAAACCAATCGCGTCAAGGAAGGCGAAGGATGGAAGGAAGCCGTGCTGGAATTCACCACGCCGAAATGGGGTCCGTTCATTGATCCGCGGTTTATCTGCAGCAACGGGGGCACGGCGTTGGTGGATGATTTCTGTCTGGTGGAAGTGGAATGAAACGCTCAGACTTTTCCCACCGAGGCATCATCCCGGCAAATTGACTTGGCCGGTGGCGTTTGTTAGCGTCAGCGCGTGTCGGACACCCTCACCATCAACGAGATCTTTTTCAGCATTCAGGGCGAATCCACCCATGCCGGCTCGCCTTGCGTGTTCGTCCGTCTGACCGCCTGCAACCTGCGATGCTCGTGGTGCGACACCACCTACTCCTTCCATGAAGGCAAACCGATGGAGGTTGCCGACATCATCGCCAAAGTCCTCGACTACCGCTGCCCACTCGTCGAAATCACCGGAGGCGAACCGCTCCTGCAACCCAATGTCTTTGCGCTGATGACCACCCTCTGCGACCTTGGCAAACAGGTCTTGCTCGAAACCAGCGGCTCCATGGATGTTTCACGGGTTGACCCGCGCGTCATCAAGATCATGGACGTGAAGTGCCCCGGCAGCGGCGAGTCCCACCGCAACCTCTACGACAACCTCCGTCATCTCAGCGCGCGGGACGAACTCAAGTTTGTCATTGCTGACCGGACGGATTACGACTGGGCCAAACGCACCATCGCGGAGCGGAACCTTGCCGGCATCTGCACGATTCTCTTTTCGCCCGCGTGGGAGAAGCTGTCCCTCAAAACGCTTGCGGAATGGATACTCGCCGATAAACTGCCCGTCCGCATGCAAACCCAGTGGCACAAATTCATCTGGGGTGCTGAAACACGAGGAGTCTGACCAACCATGTCCCTGCGCATCATCATCAAACCCGACCAAATCGAACAATGGATGGCCGCCCGCCACGGCACACCCGCCCGGCTCCGCAACACCGACGCCGACCTCCGCATCCTATTCGGCGAAAACCTCCCCGATTACGAAACCATCTCCACTGACCAGTTTCACACCGCCATGAAGTTCAACCAACTGGCGCTCCTTGTGGACGAAGAACCCGGCAAGACCTTCCACAAGTTCGTCAAACACGCATGACCGCCGGCGGCTCGCTGCCCAAGATTCTCACCGCCATACCGGGACCGAAATCCCGGCAACTTTCCGGGCAACTTCACCACTACGAATCCCGCAACATCACCCACACTGCGCCGCGTTGGCCGATCTTCTGGAAACGCGCGTCGGGCGCCAACGTCTGGGACGTGGACGGCAACCGGTACGTTGACCTCACCGCCGCGTTCGGCGTGGCTGGTGTCGGACACTCCAACCCCCGCGTCGTCGCCGCCATCCACCGTCAGGCCGCACAACTCCTCCACGCCATGGGCGACGTTCATCCCAACGCGGTCAAACTCACACTGGCCCGGCAACTTGTCGAACTCACGTTCCGCCGTTGGAAGGCCGGCAACGCCCGTGTCATCTTCGCCAATTCCGGCAGCGAATCCGTCGAGGCCGCCATCAAAACTGCTGTCATCGCCACGAAACGCACCGGCCTCATCGCCTTTACCGGCGCGTACCACGGATTGACCCTCGGCGCGCTTGATGCCACATCCGGCAAACAGTTCCGCAACCCGTTTCTCCGGCAGCTCGGAAACTTCACCACGCATGTTGCTTTTGGAACCGTACCGGAACCCCGCAATCCCGCCCGGTACGCTGCCGTGATCGTCGAACCCATCCTCGGACGCGGCGGCATCGTTGTTCCACCGGATGATTTTCTTCCCGGTCTCCGACGATTCTGCGACCGGCACGGCATCCTGCTCATCGCCGACGAAATCTACACCGGCTTCGGACGCACCGGCCGATGGTTCGCTTGTGAACATTGGAGCACGACACCCGACATCATTTGCCTGGGCAAATCCCTGGCCGGCGGGATGCCGTTGGCGGCCTGCATCGGACGCGCCGCCGTCATGGATCGTTGGCCGCTGGGCGGCGAAGCGATTCACACCAGCACCTTCCTCGGTCATCCGGCCAGTTGCGCCGCCGCGCTCGCGTCCATCGCCGAAATGAAACGCCTCCGCGTGGTTGAACGCGCCGCTGAACTCGGTGAATACGGCGCGGCAAAGCTTCGCGCACTTGCCCCGGTACGCGGACGCGGCTTGATGCTAGGGCTGCCGGTCAGGGCATCGTCCCAGTTGCCGGTACGCCTGCTCCAACGTGGCATCATTGCCCTGCAGGAAAATAGCGTGCTGGGAATCACGCCCCCGCTGACCATCACACGGCGACAACTTGAATTCTGCATCGAAACGATTGCACAAACACTGAAGTCACCATGAGATGAAAGATGTCTCGGCCAAATCGTGGTTGCTGATCATCGGGCAATTCGCCTTCATCGCCCACATTCTGCTGACCGGGCCGCTGCTGGCTCGTCATCCCGGTTGGCTGGCGTTGGAGATGGCCGGGGCGCTCCTCGGCATTTGGGCCTACGTTTCCATTCCGATCAAACAACTCCGCATCGCCCCGGAAGTGTCTGCATCCGCCACACTCATCACGCGTGGTCCGTATCGTTGGATACGACATCCCATGTATGCCGCCGTGCTGCTGGCCGGACTCGCGTTGGTGCTCGACACTCCCGGTCTGTGGCGCTGGCTGGGCTGGATGGGACTGTTGATCGTGTTGGCGCTGAAAGCTGTTCACGAGGAAAGCCTGCTGATCAAGACCTTTCCCGAATACCCCGACTACCAGCGCCAGACCAAACGGTTCCTCCCGTATCTGTGGTGACTCAACGGCCCCATCCCCGCAGACCTGATTCATCGGATCAATCTATTGAATCCGGTCGAGTTACGTCCTAGTCTGCCAGCCATGTTACGAGCAGGATTTGCCACCGCGGACATTTCACCGGACACCAACGCCAGCCTCATCGGATACGAGTTC
>CAZEQV010000375.1:0-3321 GCA_964514435.1 uncultured Verrucomicrobiota bacterium | reverse complement strand
ACTTGCTGCCGTCGTCGCCGGTCAGGTGAATCTCTTCGAGCATTTCGATGACGGCCTGGTTGGCGCCGCCGTGCAGCGGTCCCCAAAGGGCGCAGACGCCACCGGCTGCGCAGGCGAACAGGTTGGCCTTGCTGGAGGCGATCATGCGCACGGTGGACGTGGAGCAATTCTGCTCATGATCCGCGTGCAGAAGGAAAATCAAATCCAGCGCCTTGACGACTTCCGGATTGAGGTCAATATCGCGGTTGGGACGCGAGAACATCATGTGCAGAAGGTTGGCCGTGTACTTGTACTCGGGCTTGGGATAGATGATGGGAAGTCCGCGCGATTTGCGGAAAGCAAAGGCGGCGATGGTGCGCACCTTGGAAATGAGCCGGGCCGCTTGCAGCTCGAACACCTTGGGATTGTAGCCTTCCATGAGGCGGGGATGAAAACAGCTCGCGGCATTGATCATCGAGGACAGAATCGCCATCGGGTGCGCGTTGGGCGGAAAACCCTCGAAATGGAACTTCATCGCTTCGTGCAGCATTTCGTTGTCGGTCAGCAGCTCGGAGAAATGCCGCAACTGCTCGCGAGTGGGGAGGTCGCCGTAAATGATCAGGAAGGGGGTCTCGATGAACGAAGCCCGTTCAGCTAGTTCCTCGATGGGAATGCCCCGGTACCTCAGGATGCCCTTTTCCCCGTCAATAAAAGTGATCTTGCTGACGCATGAGCCCGTATTCATGTACCCGTCGTCAAGAGTGATGTAGCCGGTCTGATTGCGTAGCTGGCTGATATCTATGGAAAGTTCGCCTTCTGTGCCTTCGACGATGGGCAGCAGGTATGTTTTGCCGTCAATTTCAAGTTTGGCTTGTTTGCTCATGGAGATTTCCGTTCCGTCTGTTGTAGCGAAAATCCCTTGGCAGTCAATGACTGTGTGCGCCAAACGCCATTTTCCCGGCCGGGCCGCGTCATTTCATGTCACCGGCGGCGTCTTTCAGGAGCGCGGTGCCGGGATCCGGTGCCGATCCCAGTTTGATTTCCCGCACCAAGATCAGCGAAGCCAACACAATCAACGCCGCGCTCAGTCCTCCCAACGCTCCGATGGACAACTTCGCCACCAGGTGAAACGCCACCAACGGCGCGACCAGCCCGCGCAGTCCGGTAAAGAATGTGTGCACCGCCATGTAGTCCGCCACCCGGTCTGCTGGGGCAAACTTCGTGACCCACAACGTCCACGCCACGTCCGCGCCCGCATTTGAAATCCCAAAGATGATGGCGCCGGTGATCAATCCCGGCATCGTGTCGCTGGTGAAGAACGCCAGAATGCCGGCCGCGAAACTCAGGTTGAGAACGATCCGCAAGACAAAGAAGTTCACCCGATCGAACAGCCGTCCCCATACCGGACTCAATATCAGTCTGGCCACATTGGGTATGACCCCCGTCAACAAGGCTATCGGCGCGGCCGCCAGCGTCAACCCATACCGCTGATTGGCCAGATACTCCACGCGCATCGGCCACATCATCAGATTGGCGAACCCCATGAACATCCAGCAGATCAACGTCCACCGAAACACGCGATCCTCCTTCACGTATCGCAGCGCCCGAAACGGATGCGTCCCTCCTCTCGGCACCAACGGTTGCGAGGGACATTGGGACAGACAGTAGCTCATGTACACGAACGCACCGGCATACAGCAGCAGCAGCCAACGATACCGGCTCTCAATATCCTCAGTCAGAAACCGTCCGGCTGCCTCCGCAAACAGCGCTGCCACCGCCACACGGATCATGATGGTCCGTGAGAATCGAGCGCCCCGCTCCCGCTCCGGATAGTTGTCCTGATAAATCTGTGTCAGCAATGGGACCGTCAACGATACGGCCGCCATTCCCAAAACGCTGCACACCACAAAGACCGGCAAGATGGGAATCGCCGCCGCCACCAGAAACACCAACCCGCTGAAAGCCATCAGCCCTGCCGCGCCATGTGATGGCGGCCATTGGCGTGCCGTCACCCAGGAAACAAACACCGGCGCCACGCAATGGCCCACAAACATTCCAGCCGCGATGAAGGCTTTCGATGTGGGACCAGCCGCAAACACGCGCACGGCGATCAACAGCAGAAACGTCTGACCCGCCGTCTCGATCATTCCGTGCGCGACGGCGCGGCGCTGCTCGTGCCGGAAGGTGATTGCCGTGACGTTGCTGGCCATCTTCAGCCGCGAGGGTTACGACACAGACTCGACCCGGATGACCGCCTGCAGCAAGTGAGTCTCATCGCGCTGAAGCGTAATGGCATCTTCCGCAACATTGGCCGTTTCGATGCACAGCATAAATGGCCACTCCTCGTCGCCAAAATCCGGCATCGCCTTGGCCTTGGCAATCCAGGGATTCCACACCACGGTTGAACCGGAGCCGCTCTTCTCGACAATCAAGCGACGGCGCGCCCCGCCATCATTCACCACACAGGTGGAGTGCGTGCCGTGATAAATCCGGTCGGTCTCCGCCGTGATGAGGATCGGCTCATCTCCTTGCGTCTTGCGGCGCATTCCATCCATCTTGTCGGAGTACGCCGTTCCGCCGAGTCCGCTGATGCTCACTTGCCGGACATCGTGAACCGCCAGATACGTGTGCCACGCGGCTTCATAGCGGTACGCCGCGCCGGTCAGGTTTGTCACTTCAAGCCCGAGCGCCAACCGGTCGGAAATCATCACATGATACCGCAACAACGCCTCCGGCAATTTCAGCCGCAACACAACCCTCACCGCGCCGCTCAGGTCTTGCCCTGTGGATTCGATCTCCCACTCTTTGAGGCGGACCGTTCCATGAGCCGGCAACGTCTTGTCGTAGGGATGCGGACCGAACCAGGGGAAAATGACCGGCACGCCGCCGCGAATCGGCTTGCCGGGTTCGAACCAACTGGAGTCGCTCATGAACAGGACGGGGTCATGTCCCGCCGGTTGGAATCCCGTTACGTGCGCGCCATGAAGGTAAATCTCGGCTCGTGCCAGTGGTGTTTCGACGGCCGCTCGGACGAGTTGCCCCTGGCCGGCTTCGAACCGAAGCGCCCCGGCCAGCGCATGTTGATCGTTGAGAGATTGAATGTTTGACATGCTCCCACCATGCCGTTGCCCCTTGCCATGATGCAACAGAATAGTGGGGCGGCACTCAGGGAACGGCGGCCGTGCGGAACGGGGTGGCCGGCAAGCCCTCTTTGTTGAACAGGTTCACGTCCGGTACGTTCGCCCAGCCGTAGCGGACGGATCGGGGTTCGGCCACGTGTTCGCTGTGCACGATCACCCGGTCGCCTTCAATCGTGGCCACAGCGGGAACGAAGTTCGTATT
>CAZEQV010000374.1:0-3403 GCA_964514435.1 uncultured Verrucomicrobiota bacterium | reverse complement strand
GCCGACGACGACGAACGTGAGATTGTTCGGAATGTAGTGGCGTTTGTAATACGACAGGACATCGTCACGGGTGATCTTGTCGTACACGTCGGGATATCCGATGACGGGGTGCCGGTAGGGATGGGTTGTGTACGCGGTTGACCAAAGCAACCGGCTGGCGCGACGATCGGGATTGTCACGGTTCATCGCCATTTCGCGGAGGATAACTTCCTTTTCCTTTGCCAGCTCCTCTTCCGGTATGGTCGCGTTCATCATGCAATCCGCCAGGATATCCACAGCCGTCTTCCAGTTCTCGGCCGGCATGTTGATATAATAAACCGTCTGCTCAAAGGACGTGTAGGCGTTGATGTAACCGCCCTTGTCCTCGACTTCCTCTGCCACGCGCCCCACTGCCCGCTGGGTGGTTCCCTTGAACAGCATATGCTCCAGAACGTGCGACAACCCGGCCCCCATCTGTTGACCTTCGGTTATGCTGCCGGCACGGCACCAAGCCTGCACTGAAACGACCGGTGCGCTGAAATCCTCCCGGACGAGGACGGTAAGCCCGTTGTCGAGTTTGACTTTGTGAATGGCGAGGGCTGTGTGATTGGTGGACGCGTTGGACATGGTGGAAAAACCTACACAAGCAGCCGTCATCAGGCTGCGGATGCTTTGGGAGTGTCGCATGAAACTGAGACAACTCAGTTGGTGCCGCCGCTCAACTTGTTTTCGTTGGCCGCGCGGCCGGAATTCGGGATGTGGCCGGCATCAGGATTGGAGGGAGGGCGGACGTTGCGGGGCTTCAGTTGCGCGCGACTGCTGGCGAGAAACGGTTTGACGAATGCCTCGTCGAAGTCGTAGCCCCCTTGAAAATCCGCGCGACTGTCCTGCTCCGACTTTCCGAGAACGCCTTTCTCCACCAAGTTGAAGACGATTTCGCCAAAGTCCTCGCACCGGCGCACGCCCCAATATTCCAGCACTGTTCGCGACAATGGTCCAAACTGCTCCAGGGCATTCTTGCGGATGCCTTCCAGCAACTCTTGGCCTGACACATGTCGCAGTTCCTCGCGGCCTTTTCGTTTGAGCTTCTTCAGCGTGTAATCGAGACTCTCGCGGACGAACTGGTAGGCCTCACGATCATAGCGATTGTCGTGGGCTATGATTTCTTCGACCGCTTCCGCAAAATTCAACTTCTGCATATTACCGGCTCCCTTTGTCCGTAGTGACTGAAACCAAACCGACCGGGGCGATGGAGTTGTTGGCGCGCCAATGCTTGACGCCGGTGCCCAGCAATAGGGCCCCGACCAGAAACGCGACGATCTTTTGTTCCTTTGTCGTAAGCTTAAACACCGCACCAACCTTTGGCCGCAATATAGCCAACTGTGCCTCCACGACAAAACCTTTTTTCGTCGCTTCAACCGATCGCGATGTTCACCAGCCGGCCGGGCACGATGATCACCTTCTTGACGGTCTTGTCCCCGATGAAATCCCGCGCGGCCTTATTGGCCAACGCCAGCCTCCCCAATTCTTCCCGACCAATGTCAGCCGGGACCTCCAACTTGCCACGCACCTTGCCATTGACTTGAATGACTACCGTAACCACATCTTCCTTCAACAAACTCGCATCGAACTCCGGCCACGGTTCGTAGGCCAGCGATTTGTCATGCCCAAGTTTCTGCCATAATTCCTCGGCCAAGTGAGGCGCATAGGGCGCCAGCAACAACACAAACGGTTCCAGCAGGGCGCGCGGTCGAGAATCCTGCCCGGTAACGGCATTCACAAACTCCATCATCCGCGAGATGGCGGTGTTGAACTTCAACGCCTCCGTATCGTCGCCGACCGCACGGATCGTCTGATGCAAAGACTTCTTCAGAACTGGTGAGGGTTGCGAGTCGTCCACTACCAGCCTGCCTTCCTCATCGCAGAACAACCGCCAAACGCGACCGAGAAAACGGTACACGCCCTCCACGCTCTTGGTGTTCCAAGGCTTCACCATCTCCAGCGGACCCATGAACATCTCATACAACCGCAACGTGTCGGCGCCGTATTCGCGCACCACATCATCAGGATTGATGACATTGCCCCACGACTTGCTCATCTTGCGGTTGTCTTCTCCGAGAATCATGCCCTGGTTGACCAGGCGCATGAACGGCTCCGGAGTCGAAACATGACCGAGATCAAACAATACCTTGTGCCAGAAACGCGAATAGAGCAGATGCAACACCGCGTGTTCAGCGCCGCCCACGTACAAGTCCACCGGCATCCAGTATTTCTCTTTGTCCTTTGCCACAAACGCGGTCGCATTGTTCGGGTCGAGATAGCGGAGGTAATACCAACAACTACCGGCCCACTGCGGCATCGTGTTCGTTTCCCGCGTGCCGGTGCCGCCGCATTGCGGACAACGGCAGTGAACCCAATCGGTCGCCTTCGCCAACGGCGGCTCAGCGGTGCCGGACGGCGAATAGTCCTTCATCTCCGGCAACTCCAGCGGCAATTCGGTTTCAGGAACCGGTACCGTTCCGCACGTCGCGCAATGCACGATCGGAATCGGCTCGCCCCAGTAACGCTGCCGGGAGAACAGCCAGTCCCGCAACTTGAAGTTGACAGCCGGCTTTCCGAGTCCGCTTGCCTCCAACCACCCGGTAAGCTTCTTCTTCGCCTCTGACGTCGGCAGTCCCGTAATCAGACCGGAGTTCACCGACACGCCATCGCCCGTGAATCCAATCGGCTCGGTTTGGTCAGTCGGATGCACCACCACACGCACCGGCAAGTTAAACTTCCGTGCAAACTCCAAGTCCCGCGTATCGTGCGCCGGCACGGCCATAATCGCGCCGGTGCCGTATCCCATCATGACATAGTCCGCCACCCAAATCGGAATCGTCTCCCCGTTGACCGGATTGGTGGCGTAATGGCCGGTGAACACGCCCGTCTTGTCTTTCTCCAACTGTGTCCGCTCCAACTCGCTCTTCTTCGCTGCCGCCGCCCGGTACGCTTGCACTTCGGCGGTGGCGAACTTGTTCACCAGCGGGTGTTCCGGTGCAATCACCATGTACGTCACGCCGAACAACGTGTCCGGCCGCGTCGTGAACACCCTCAATACGTCACCGGTGTCCGTCTTGAAATCCACTTCCGCGCCTTCGCTGCGACCAATCCAGTTGCGTTGCTGTTCCTTGATGGCTTCCGGCCAGTTCACCAACTCCAAGTCATTCAACAACCGCTCCGCGTAGGCCGTGATCCTGAGAATCCATTGGCGAAGCGGACGGCGATACACCTCTTTGTGACCCTTGCGGTCACAGGAACCGTCCGCGTTGATCTCCTCGTTGGCCAGAACCGCCTTGCAGCCCTCGCACCACCAGACCGGCACCTCGGCCTGATACGCCAAACCCTTCTTGTAAAGCTGCAGAAAAATCCACTGCGTCCATTT
>CAZEQV010000373.1:0-3424 GCA_964514435.1 uncultured Verrucomicrobiota bacterium | reverse complement strand
ACCGTTATCACCTGAAACGGAGGTCACTTCCATTCAGTTATTTTGGACAGATCTGAGTTCATCCGAAGTACCGCCGTGTTGTATCTGTTCATCACCGGTAGCTTGGCGGTTCACACTGTTCGCGCTGATCAGGAAACGTCACCGGCGAAGGTCCCATGGCTGGTGACAGGTGAGTTGGAGGAAGGTTGTTCATGCCGGGTGCCTTGTCCCTGCTGGTTCAAGGTGGTTCCATCACGGATGACATGTGACGGCGTACAGATCGTGTTCATCAGCAAAGGGCGATATGGTTCCACGCCGTTGGACGGGCTGGCGGTGGCGCAGTTTGTCCAAAGCCCGCCCGGCAAGAGCATGTTTGAATCATTCGGGAACTGGAACTTCGATTACGTCTACATCGACGAAAAAGCCAACGGTGATCAACGTGAAGCGTTGAAGAAACTGGCGGCCTACCTTTTCCCGCCGGCAGCGAAGACGCGCGAGTTCCGGCACGTTTCCATCACCCACACGATTGACGGTCCACTGCACACCACGACCGTGGCGAGGTGGGAGTCTGCGCCGGTAAGTTGATCGGAGGCGCTTTGACAGCGCTCCGAAAATCGTCAATCCACCATTGGCCGCCCCGACGCATCGCGAGTATGGGCAGGGCAACAACCACAAAACAGATATACAAGGATGCCGGTCAGGGCTGGGAATACGAAGGCACGAACTACATGCGAAACAAGTTCGACGTGGACAACGTCCAGTATGAAAAGTTCGCGGCCGAAATGCCCAAGAAGATGGATCAGGCAAAACCGAAATCAACCCCGTAACCGTCGTTTCAGACCGGACAAGTGGCACTGCACGTTTGGGGTGGCGCAAGCGTCCCTGCTTGCGCCGACGCACCGACAAAGTTTGTCGGTCGTTGTCATTGGCATGCAATGGAACTGCAACGGCTCCGTTTTCGCAGTTCCGACGGGACAGGGAACCGCTGGCTGCGCAAGCAGGGACGCTTGCGCCACCGGAAGAAAGCCGAATCGAAAGTCTGTCCCACCCCGCACGCTATCTCATCACAACTTTCAGTGCGCCCCAACCGGACAGCAGAAACAAACCGGCCCCGGCCTGTGCCCATGTACCGGATTTGTGAATGCGTTGCCGGTCACTTGCGCATTTACACAGCCTTGCGCGGTGACTAAGCTCAATGGCCATCAACAATCTTTTGCGAGGGACTCGAACATGGCGACGAAAATCGAAAAAGTGAACTACAAGGGCTGGCCGAATTGTTACCGGATCAGCAACGACACTCTGGAATTGATGGTGACCACGGATGTCGGGCCACGCATCATCCGGTTCGGGTTTGTCGGTCAGGACAACGAATTCAAGGAATACGACGCGCAATTGGGTCGCACCGGCGACAGTGTGTGGAACATTTACGGAGGTCACCGGCTCTGGCACGCACCGGAAGCCGACCCGCGCACTTATTTCCCCGACAATCACCCGGTACGCTTGACCGACCACGATGGTTTTGTGCGGTTGATTCAGCCCTTGGAAACGACAACCGGTATCGCCAAGGAAATGGATGTTGCCCTCGATCCCTCGCAAGCGCGCGTGCGGGTGACGCACCGGCTGCGCAATGAAGGCTTGTGGCCGGTCAAGCTCGCGCCGTGGGCGTTGTCAGTCATGAACACGGGCGGCACGTGCATCGTTCCCCTGCCCCCGCGCGGCACGCATCCCGAGCATTTGCTGCCGGCCAACACGCTGACGTTGTGGCGGTACACGAACATGAGCGACCCGCGTTGGACGTGGGGCAACAAATATATTTTGCTGAGGCAAGACCCCACGCCGTCGGTGAAACCGCAGAAGATCGGCGCCAGCGTGCCGGATGGCTGGATCGCTTACGCCCGCAAGGGTCATTTGTTCGTGGTGCGGTTTCCCTTCGTGGCCAGCGCCGAATACACTGACCACGGTTGTTGCGTGGAAACGTTCACCAACCATGAAATGCTGGAAGTGGAAACACTCGGGCCAACAGTGGAACTGGCGCCGTCCGCATCGGTCGAACATGTCGAAACCTGGCATTTGTTCGACAAGGTTCCCGTGCCGGCATCCGATTCGGATGTGGAACAACATGTCTTGCCACGCGTTCGGGAAACCTGACAGGCATTTGATCTACTTTTTCGGAGGGGGCGGCGGTTCGGCCAACTTCTGGATGCTTTCCAACAGGGCTTGCGCCTTCTTCTCGTCACCGGCGATGGAAGCCACGTTGCGAGCCTTTTGCAGGAAATAGATTTTGGACTTGTTGGTGGAAGCAGTCGAGGCCAATCCCTCATACACGGCCAAGGCCTCATGGTGCTGGCGGGTTCCCATGTAGGCAATGGCCAGCTTGCCGGCCACACGGATGAAACGGTACCGGTCGCTCGAATCTTTCATGAGCTTTTGGTACTGGTCGGCGGCAGCGGCAAAACGGTGCGTGACGTAGAACACATCGCCAAGTTTTTCTTCTAATACCACGCTGCCCAATTGCTCCGCTTTGGCGCGACAAAGTCTTTCCGCTTCGGCCGTCTGGCTGCTCGACATCAGCAAATTGATTTTGCGCAGATAGGCCCATTCCAGTTCCGGTCGTTTGTCGGTTTCCAGACGTTGAATCTGCTCGTCCACCGTGGCGGCAAATGGACGATACAGCGGGTCGCCGACGAACGTTGTCTGCCAACTCAAAGCCGGTTGGCTGAAGTAGCCGGCCTCGATGAAGGTGCTGCCGGCGAGCATCCGTTTGAAAAACATGTCCACGTGCGGCGTCATGCTCAGGTACGGTTCATAGACGTTTCCCATCGAAACCGCCGCGCCTTTGGCCAACAGCGGCCCGACCCAGAACGCTTGACGGGTGCGCACGCTCGACCCGCTGGAAGAATGAATGTGGTACGCCAACGCACCGGGTCGGAACATGAAATCTTGCCGGCGAAACGGTCCAACCACACCGTTGGAGTACCAGCCCGCGTAGATGGCGGCGTCGGTCATGGGGTATTCATCGCCAAACAGTTCTTCCTGCGAATCAAACTCACACTCATATCCCGCTTCGCGGAACAACCGATCCGAATTACGAATCCAGTCGTCGCCGATTTGGTATCCCTTGGCTTGGGTTCCCCGCGCATCGAAGTAAGCCCGTCCCTGCAAACCATATTTCTCCGCGAACAAGGCATCGTCAATCATGCGGCGCACTTCCTTGGGGTCCGGACCGTCCAATCGTCCCACCAACACCATCCGCCGCGCCATGTCTGCGCTGAATTCCTTGCCGGCATTGTCGAAAAAAGGATTGCGCAACGGCCCGCGCAGGGTCTGGACATGGGACGGCAGCAACGCCAATTCTGACTCCACCGAAGCTTCGTCGCGTTGGAACTGCGCCGGCATGTTGGAGGACGAGACCGGCTCCGTCAACGAAGGATCGCTGTCAATGCGC